>DMZT01000353.1:5281-7656 GCA_003484865.1 Stenotrophomonas sp. | reverse complement strand
GGCAGCGGCGACGCGTCCGGCACGGCGTTCGACGGTGTGTGCCGGATCAGCAGGATGGTCATGGAGCGTCTCTTCGGAGCGCCCTTCGGCGCGGTGTCACCAAGATGCGGCCGCGCCCCGTAAAACCGCGATGCCGACCGGGCGGCCCCTGCGTAAACAGTGCGTAGCTTTTTCAGCGCGGGGCAGGGAACTTGCCCGCCGTCCATCCGGTCACAGCCACACACTTCCTGGAGCGCCCGTATGGACACCCCCGCCGCCGCTGCCCCCACCGACCATCGCCTGCTGCGCTGGCTGAAGAAGGAAGCCCTGCCGCTGCTGGTGATGCTCGGCCTGCTCGCCGCGGCGCGCGACACCTTGGCCAATCACTACCAGGTGCCCAGCGGCTCGATGCAGCACACGCTGATGCCGGGCGACCGGGTGGTGGTGGACATGCGTGCCTACGGCGTGCGCCTGCCGTTCACCTCGATGGAGCTGCTGCACACCGGCCAGCCGCAGCGGGGTGACGTGGCGGTGTTCGATTCACCGCAGGACGGCACCCGCCTGATCAAGCGCATCGCGGCGGTCGGCGGGGATCGGGTCGAGCTGCACGATGGTCACCTGAGCATCAATGGCCATCCGCTGGCCCAGGCCGGCGTCGGCGAGATCGAAGACTTCGGCCAGCATCTGGCGCAGCTGGATCTGGGCCAGGGCGGCGGGCCCGATATCACCGGGCTGACCGTCCCGGCGGGCGAGGTGCTGATGCTCGGCGACCACCGCGGCAACAGCGCCGACGGCCGCTTCTTCGGCCTGGTCCAGGCCAGCGCGCTGTATGGCAAGGCGTCGCACGTCTACTACCGCCGTGGGGAAGGCCTGACCTGGCAGGCGCTGTAATCCCGGCCACGATCTAAATCGATATCTGGATCGTCTCGATTCAGATCTATCAGGTTATGGATCGACCTGCCGGCGCTGCCTATCCTGAGCGCTGACTCCTCGCTCCGGCCCGTCCACGCGGGCCTTACCGGCATGAATGGCGACACCGCAGCGGTCCCCGATCGCAGCTCCCCGGCCACCGCAGCGGCGGACGGCGATCAGATCCAGCAGGGCACCCCGGCCTTCCGGCGCACGGCGGCCGCGCTGTTCCTGGCCGGCTTCTCCACCTTCGGGCTGCTCTACACGGTGCAGCCGCTGCTGCCCGAATTCAGTCGCCACTTCGGCGTCTCCGCAGCCAACAGTGCGCTGACCCTGTCGCTGACCACCGGTCTGCTGGCGGTCTCGATGCTGATCGCGGGATTGATCTCCGACCGCATCGGGCGCCGCAGCGTGATGGTCGCGGCGTTGCTGGCGTCCAGCGTGTTGTCTGTCGCCACCGCGATGGTGGATGACTGGACTACGCTGCTGGTGCTGCGCACGCTGCTCGGCATCGCGCTCAGTGGCGTACCGGCGGTGGGCATGACCTACCTCGCCGAAGAAATGGACAGCCGCGCGCTGGGCCTGGCGATGGGCCTGTACATCGGCGGCAACGCGATCGGTGGCATGAGCGGTCGTCTCATCGCGGGCATCGTCGCCGACCATTGGGGCTGGCGCTGGGGCATTGGCGTGGTCTCGTTGATCGCGCTGCTCAGTACCGTGCTGCTATGGATCCAGCTGCCGCCGTCACGCCACTTCCAGAGCCGTCGCGGGGGACTGCGCGAACTGCCTTCCCGCTGGCGCAGCCTGTTCGGCGATCCCGGCTTGCCGTGGTTGTTCGCCACCGCCTTCGTGTTGATGGGTGTGTTCGTCACCCTCTACAACTACCTCGGCTTCCACCTGCTCGCGCCGCCGTATGGCCTCAGCCAGACCGTGGTCGGCCTGATCTTCAGCGTGTACCTGGTCGGCACCTTCAGCTCGGCGTGGATGGGGCAGCAGGCCAACCGCCATGGCCGCAGCCGCGTGCTGGCGATCTGCTATGGGCTGATCGCGCTGGGCATCGTGCTGCTGGCGATGCCGTGGCTGGGCTGCATGGCGGCCGGCATCGCGCTGGTGACGTTCGGCTTCTTCGGCGGCCACTCGGTGGCCAGCAGCTGGGTCGGCAGCCGCGCCGGCGCGATGCGCGCCGAAGCGTCCGCGCTGTATCTGTTCGCCTACTACCTGGGCTCCAGCGTGGCCGGTGTGCTTGGCGGTGTGTTCTACACGCATTGGGACTGGCTGGGCGTGTGCGGTTTCGTCGGCGTACTGACCGTGGCCGGTGGCGTGATCGCCTGGCGCCTGGGCCAGCGCGTGCAACCGGCCGCCGCCGCGCTCGCGCTCAGCCGCTGACACCCTGCAGCAGCCGGGTGAAGTGACCGATCAACGGCGACGCTGTGCCGCGGCGGCAAGCCACGTGCACTTCCGAACTGGCTGCTCGATCACTGAGTGCG
>DMZT01000353.1:1563-5104 GCA_003484865.1 Stenotrophomonas sp. | reverse complement strand
TCACTGAGTGCGACGAAGCGCGCGCCGTCCACCTGGATATGGCTGCACGAGGCGGGTAGCACCGTTACCCCCAACCCTGAGGCCGCGAGGCTGATCAGTGTCGAGGCTTCCCCGGCTTCCTGCACGATGCGCGGCGTGAAGCCGGCGCCCCGGCACAACGCGATGAAGTGATCGTGGATGCCCGCGCCGACCTCGCGCAGGAAACCCACGAACGGCTCATGCGCGAACAGCCGCAGCGCCACCGTCGCATCGGCCGGCAACTCACGTACCAGCGGATGCTGGTCGTGCACCACCAGCGCGAGCGGATCACTGAACAGTTTGCGTGACATCAGCGGCGCGGGCAGGGCACGTTTGCGGATCAACCCGACATCCAGTTCGCCGGCCATCAGCGCATCGATCTGCTGCAGTGTATTCATCTCGCGCAGCTTCAACTGCACCTGCGGAAACTGCTGGCGGTAGGCGAAGATCGCGCGCGGAATCTGCGTGGACAGCGGCGTGGCCCGGGTCAGCCCGATGCGCAGCTCACCGGTTTCCCCGCGCTGCGCGCGCTGGGTCAGATCGATTGCGGTATCCACCCGCGCCAGCACCTCGCGCGCCTGCTCCTGCAGCACGCGACCGGCGTCGGTCAGTTCCACGCGGCGGTTCGCACGCAGGAACAACCGCGCGCCGAGCAGCGTTTCCAGCTGACGGATCTGCTGGCTGAGCGGCGGCTGCGACATCCCCAGCCGCTCGGCGGCACGACCGAAGTGCAGTGTCTCGGCGACGGCCAGGAAGTAGCGCAGGTGGCGGAGTTCGATGGACATGGGGCGTGCGTCAGCGCTCGGAATGACCACTTTCATCATAGCTGCGCGGACTGAACAGGTCCGGCTGGATCAGCTCGATGAACGCCCGCGCCTGCGGTGACAGGAAACGCCCGCGCCGCACGATCACCCCATAACTGCGCTCCGGGAACCACGCACTCATCGAGCGCGTCACCAGTTTCTCGCGGTCGGCATCGTGGAGGCAGAGCGCCGGCACGATCGAGATGCCCATGCCCATCGCGACATACTGCTTGATCACTTCCCAGCCGCCCACCTCCAGCGCCACGGTGTAGGGCAGCCGATGCCGCTGGAACACCTGGTCCACCAGCCGGTACGTGATCTGGCGTTTGGGCGGCAGCACCAGCGGGTACTGCGAGATTGCCTCCAGGCTCAGCTCGCCATGCGCCAGCGGGTGCTCGGGCGGGGCGATCAGCACCTGCTCGAAGCGGTAGGCCGGGGCGTAGCTGAGGTCGGCCGGCACGTCGGTCATCGAGCCCACCGCCAGGTCCGCCGCATCGCTGCGCAGCAGATCGGTGCCGTCGGCGCTGATCGCGTTGTGCAGGGTCAGGCGGACATCCGGGTGGCGCTGGCGGAAGCGCTCCACGATGCGCGGCAGCAGGTACAGGATGGTCGAGCTGTTGGCCGCGATGTTGAGTTCTCCGGCGTCCAGCCCTTTGACCTTGTCACGGAAGCTGGCCTCCAGCCCGTCCAGGTTCTCCACCAGCGGCAGCGCCATCTCATACAGCAGCTGGCCTTCACGGCTGGGCACCAGGCGGCGGCCGCTGCGCTCGAACAGGTTGACTCCGAGTTCGCGCTCCAGGGCCTGCAACTGCTGGCTGATGGCCGGCTGGCTGACGAACAGCGCCTCAGCTGCCCGTGAGACTGAGCCCAGGCGGACCGTCTGGCAGAACGCCCGCAGCGGCTTTAGCCGATCGGATTTGTAAGAAAACCGGGGACTTGGCGTGCGCGGCGTGGTCATGGCGTTATGAGTATAAGCCCACCTTATGTAAGCCATTGCAATAACTGCTTTGTCAAATATCGGCACGGCGGCGCACGGTGGAGCTCAACCGCACCGCAGGAGCCCGCCATGTCCGCCGTCGCTTACGCCACCGCCCAGCCCACCCCCGCCGATGCACCGGCCACCCCCGGCATTGCCCTCACCACCCAGCTGGCTGGCCAGTCCGCGCTGCTGCCGGCGGGGGTACTGGCGCTGCTGGTGTCGCTGCACCGTGCGGTGGAGCCGGAGCGTCAGCGCCGGCTGCAGGCACGGGTGGCCCGCCAGGCCTTCTTCGATGGCGGCGGCCTGCCGGACTTCCGTGCTGATACCGCCGAGATCCGCAGCGGCGACTGGCAGGTCGCCCCGCTGCCGGAGGCGCTGCAGGACCGCCGGGTGGAGATCACCGGCCCGACCGACCCGAAGATGGTCATCAACGCGCTGAACTCCGGCGCCAAGGTGTTCATGGCCGACTTCGAGGATTCCACCGCCCCGGCCTGGCGCAACCTGCTGGCCGGCCAGCAGGCGCTGATCGGCGCGGTGCGTGGCGATCTGACCTACACCGGCCCGTCCGTGGATGGGAAGCCGGGCAAGCAGTACACCCTGCGCCCGTTCAACGAGCAGGCCGTGCTGATCGTGCGTCCGCGGGGCTGGCACCTGGATGAGAAGCACGTGCGCATCGATGGCCAGCCGATCGCCGGTGGCCTGTTCGATGCGGCGGTGTTCGCCTTCCACAATGCCCGCACGCTGATGTGCAGGCAGCGTGGCCCGTACTTCTACCTGCCCAAGCTGCAGAGCATGGAAGAGGCGGCATTGTGGGAGACCGCGCTGTCGCACATCGAGGGCATGCTCGGCCTGCCCCACGGCCAGATCAAGGTAACCGTGCTGATCGAAACGCTGCCGGCGGTGTTCGAGATGGACGAGATCCTGCATGCGCTGCGCGACCGCATCGTCGGCCTGAACTGTGGCCGCTGGGATTACATTTTTTCCTACATCAAGACCTTCCGCCGCCACGCCGACAAGGTGCTGCCCGAGCGCGGCCAGGTGACGATGACCCAGCCGTTCCTGAAGGCGTACTCCGAGCTGCTGATCCGCACCTGCCACCGCCGTGGCGCGCATGCGATGGGCGGCATGGCCGCGCAGATTCCGATCAACCACGACGCGGCCGCCAACGAGCAGGCGATGGCGCGGGTGCGGGCGGACAAGCTGCGCGAAGTCACCGCCGGCCATGACGGCACCTGGGTCGCCCACCCCGCGCTGATCCCGGTCGCGCAGGCGATCTTCGACGAGCACATGCCCGGACCGAACCAGCACCGCGTGCTGCGCAACGACGTGCAGGTGGGCCGCGATGACCTGATCGCCGCGCCCACCGGCACCATCACCCGCGCCGGTTTCGAGGGCAACGTCGAGGTCTGCGTGCGCTACCTGGCCGCCTGGCTGGACGGCAACGGCTGCGTGCCGATCCACCACCTGATGGAAGACGCGGCCACCGCCGAGATCAGCCGCAGCCAGCTGTGGCAGTGGCTGCATACCCCCGGCCAGCACCTGGACGACGGCACCGCCATCGACCTGGCCCTGCTCGACGCCACCCTGGCCCAGCTGCCGGCGCGGCTGGGCGATAGCGCCGCGCTGCCCGGCAGCGCCCGCATCCCCGAGTCCATCTCGCTGCTGGCCGACCTCAGCCGCCGCGAGGAGCTCACCGACTTCCTGACCCTGCCGGCCTACGACCGCCTCGACTGACCACCCG
>DMZT01000353.1:0-1498 GCA_003484865.1 Stenotrophomonas sp. | reverse complement strand
CGCCTCGACTGACCACCCGCCATCCACCTGCTGTTACCGCATCCGTTCCCTTTGGAGATTCGACATGAGCACCCTGCAGACCGCCGAACAGATCCAGCACGCTTGGAACACCGACCCGCGCTGGGCCGGGATCACCCGCAACTACACCGCCGCCGACGTGGTGCGCCTGCGTGGCACCGTGCACGTGGAGCACTCGCTGGCGCGGCTGGGCGCGGAGAAGCTGTGGACGTACCTGCAGGAAAAGGACTTCGTCAACGCGCTGGGCGCGCTGACCGGCAACCAGGCAATGCAGCAGGTCAAGGCCGGCCTGAATGCGATCTACCTGTCCGGCTGGCAGGTCGCCGCCGATGCCAACCTGGCCGGCCAGATGTACCCGGACCAGTCGCTGTACCCGGCCGATTCGGTGCCGGCGGTGGTCAAGCGCATCAACAACACCCTGCTGCGCGCCGATCAGCTGCACCATGCCGAGGGCAAGGATGACATCGACTTCCTGCAGCCGATCGTGGCTGATGCCGAAGCCGGGTTCGGCGGCGTGCTCAACGCCTTCGAACTGATGAAGGCGATGATCGAGGCCGGCGCGGCCGGCGTGCACTTCGAGGACCAGCTGGCCTCGGTGAAGAAGTGCGGGCACATGGGCGGCAAGGTGCTGGTGCCCACCCGCGAGGCCATCGAGAAGCTCAACGCCGCGCGCCTGGCCGCCGACGTGATGGGCGTCCCGACCCTGCTGGTGGCACGTACCGATGCCGAGGCGGCCGACCTGCTGACCAGCGATGTGGATGGCAACGACCAGCCGTTCACCACCGGCGAGCGGACCGTGGAAGGCTTCTACAAGACCCGCAACGGCCTGGACCAGGCCATCAGCCGCGGCCTGGCTTACGCCCCCTACGCCGACCTGATCTGGTGCGAGACCGGCAAGCCGGACCTGGCGTTCGCCCGCAAGTTCGCCGAAGCGATCCACGCCAAGTTCCCGGGCAAGCTGCTGGCCTATAACTGCTCGCCCAGCTTCAACTGGAAGAAGAACCTGGACGACGCCACCATCGCGACCTTCCAGAAGGAGATCGCCAAATATGGCTACAAGTTCCAGTTCATCACCCTGGCCGGCTTCCACGCCCTGAACTACTCGATGTTCAACCTGGCCCACGGCTATGCGCGCCGCCAGATGAGCGCCTTCGTGGAGCTGCAGGAGGCCGAGTTCGCCGCCGCCGACCGCGGCTTCACGGCGGTCAAGCACCAGCGCGAGGTCGGCACCGGCTACTTCGACGCGGTGACCCAGGCGATCCAGCAGGGCCAGTCCTCGACCACCGCCCTGAGCGGGTCCACCGAGGAAGAGCAGTTCAACGCCGAACGCGCGGCCTGACCCGGCAAGGGCGGCCAGGGAAGGCCATCAGGGCGGCCGGTCGGGGGACCTGCCGCCCTGTGTCGACTCCGGACCCGGCTCTTCACATCGTCACACGCGGTAGAACGCGCGTGTTTTCACGATCTTGGGGGGTAAAAGTCG
>DMZT01000349.1:4016-6469 GCA_003484865.1 Stenotrophomonas sp. | reverse complement strand
CCATCACCACGCCCTCCGGGCCAAGGATCTCGATCTCGTACTTTCCGTCATCCAGTTCCACCTCGATCAGCTTGCCGGGGTAGCGACGCAGCGCGTCGGCGACGACCTGCTCCAGCGGCACGAACCGGCCCTGCCGCACCGCCTGGCGAACGCTGTCCTGCTGATGGCTGCCACCGTCGAGGACCCGCATCGGGTCCTGCGGGGCGAGGGTCAGCAGCAGGGGCAGGATCAGGGACAGGGCAGACATGCGGGCACGCAGGCGAAGGGCAGGGCACCGGTATACCCGGGCTGTCTAAACAGTATCTAACAGTCGCCCTCATGGTCCGGTTAGGCGCGGTGGCCAGACTGGCGGTGCCGGAATGGACCGGTGCCCCCCTCAAGGATTCCCATGAAGACGATGATTGCCGCTACCGCCCTGGCCGCTGCGCTGTTCGCCACCCCGGCCTTTGCCGCCAACCTGTCGGCTGCCCAGGTCCAGGCCAAGCTGAGCGCGGCCGGCTACACCCAGGTGCATGAGCTGGAGCACGACGATGGCGTGTGGGAAGCAGACGTGACCCGCAAGGATGGCACGGTCGATGAAGTGATCATCGATGACACCAAGGGCGAGATCTTCGATCCGCGCGATGGCCGCGCCGTGCTGGACGCCGGGCAGATCCTGGCGCTGGCCGGCAAGGCCGGGTTGACGCAGATCGACTCGCTCGAGCGCGATGGCGCCACCTGGACCCTGGATGCGCGCAATGCCCGCAACCAGCGCGTGGAAGTACGCATGAGCGGTCACGACGGCCGCGTGCTGGCCAGCAGGCGCGATGGCTGGTGGGACTGATCCGGCCGCGCCACCGCGCGCTGGATGTACGAACGGTCGGGTTTCCCCGGCCGTCCGCGCATGTGCCTGGGGGCGGCAGCGCTTACCAGCGCGCCGGGGAATCCCAATAGCCCGGGCCACGGCCGTAGCCGCCGTAGCCGCCGTAACCATCGAAACCGTCGTAGCCGTACGGGCCGAAGAAGCCGGGGCCCTTGCCCTCGTTCACCCGGATGTTGACGTTGACGTTGCGGGTGTTGCCCTCGTCCGTGGTGTAGTTCTTGCTCAGATTGAGCTCGGCCGCGTTGTAATGGCTGTTGCCGTAATTCTCGGAATAGCCGATGCCGGTGGTGAAGCTGCCGTTGACCCGCAGCTTGTCATCGGTCACGTGGGCGATGCCGTTGGCGGCCCGGTCGGTGGAACGCCGGCCGGTGCGGTCACCGTAGAACGTGCCCGGCGGATCGCCGCGCAGCGACTGATCGCTCAGGTACTGCAGGGGGGCGTCCGGGATGCTCAGGTCCAGCCCGGTCGAGGACTGCGGGCCGGTGGCGCCTGCGGCAGACTGGGCCAGCGCCACACCGGGCAGGGACAGGCACAGCAGCAGGGGAAGCAGGCGGATCATGAGAGGCTCCGGAGCAGACAGGCGGGACGGCCGACAGCGCTGACGCTAGCAGCCGTAGTTTGAATGATGCCTGTCATGGCGTGCGTTGCAAGGGGAACTCAGCCCAACCGGTCAAATCCGAACAGCGTGGACAGCGGATGCCGGCGGCGTTCGATCTGCGCCCGCAGCAGTCCGGCGCCGATCATCGAGTAGGTGATCCCGTTGCCGCCGTAGGCCATCGCGAACAGTACCCGTGGCCCCCATTGCGGGTGCGGGCCAAAGAACGGCAGGCCATCGTGGGTCTCGGCGAACGTGCCGCCCCAGGAGAAGGCCGGCTGCAGCGGCAGGTGCGGGAACAGTTTGGCGGTCTTCTTGAGCAGCTTTCCGGTCTTGCTCTCCACCCGCCGGTCGCGCCGCGCCGGGAGATCGATGGCATCGTCCTCACCACCGATCAGCAGCCGGTGGTCGCCGGTACTGCGCAGGTAGAGATAGGGGCGCGCCGATTCCCAGGCCATCGTCTCGCGCAGCGGGCCGAGCAGGTCCGGGTGGATCGGATCGGTGATGAAGGCATAGCTGCTGCGGTTGCGGGCCACCGAGGGCTTCAACCAGCGCTGCCCGGCATAGCCGGTGGCCAGCACCACGTGGCGGGCACGGATGCGCGCGCCGCCCAGGGTGGTCGCGGTGACGCCGCGCGGGGTCGGGGTGAGCGTATCCAGCACGGTGCGGTCGTAGACGCCGCAGCCGCGCGTGTGCAGCCGCATCAGCAGCCGGTAGGTGAGCCGGTAGGGGTCGATGCGTGCGGCGAGCGCGCTGAGGATCGCGCCCGGTGCGCGGATGCCGTACTCGTCTGCGACGGCCTCGCTGTCCAGCCAGCGCACATCGAAGCCGTGCTTGGCACGCAGCGCGCATTCTTCAGCCAGTACGGCCTGATGCCCGCGCTTGCTCGCGTAATACAGGCTGGCCATGCGGTGGCAATCCACGTCGCGGAACGGCGCGGCCACCGCGCAGATGGCCGGGATCGCCTCGGCACAGGCCTGGTAGGCCTGCACGGCG
>DMZT01000349.1:3363-3900 GCA_003484865.1 Stenotrophomonas sp. | reverse complement strand
CCTGGTAGGCCTGCACGGCGGCGTTTTCGCCATAGCGCTGGGCAAGATCGATGAGATGGGTGTCGATTTCGTACTGCAGCAGCGCGGTGCTGGCCGCCGTGCTGCCCCAGCCGATGTCGCGTTGTTCGATCAGGGCCACACCGTGCCCGTGCGCGCACAGCTCGTCGGCGATCAGCGCGCCGCTGATGCCGCCGCCGACTACCAGCACCTCGCAGTTAAGATCTTTCTCCAGCGGTGGAAACGCATGCATCAGGCCGTTGCGCACGGCCCAGAACGGGTATCCGCTCTTCAGATCCATGGCAGCCTCAGGCGGTGGGGTGGCCGGTGTGCGGGGTCTGGATCAGCTCCGTCAGGTCAAAGCCCTGCAGCCGCGCCTGGGCCAGGTAGTGCTCCTGCGTGGTGCGGTCGAGCGTGGGGGTGCGCGAGAGCAGCCAGAGGAACTTGCGGTCCGGGCTGCCGACCAGCGAGACGCTGTAATCCGGGGCGATCTGGATCACCCAGTAGTCGCCCTTGGTGAAGGGCAGCCAACGCAGGCCT
>DMZT01000349.1:0-3294 GCA_003484865.1 Stenotrophomonas sp. | reverse complement strand
GGAAGCTGACCTCCAGCCGCGCGGTGTCGTTGTCCACGGGGCAGGCTTCGCCATCGGCTTCCTCGATCTCGTTGCCCATGCGGCAGCGGTTGACCACGGCGACATGGCCGTTGTCTTTCAGGCTGTAATGCGCGGAGACATCCGTGCAGCCTTCCGGCTCGTGCTTCATCGGCAGGCGGGCGATCTCGTACCAGGTGCCCAGGTAACGCGGCAGCTTGAGGTCGGGAACGGTTTTCAGGTCGGGATGTGTGGTCATGGGCAACGGTTGGTGGGAATGCGATCCCACGATGCCGGGGCTGCTGCCACGGCCGGGTGAAGCCGGGGCGAGTGCGGTGTCGAGAACGCTGCGTTGTCGATGCGTCATGCTCCGGCCGCGTGGGCGGCGCTATGCTGGGCCGGGGCGCCATGAGCGCTTCTTTCAACAGCGATGGAGATGCGGATGTACCAGCTGATTCTGCTCAAGAGCGAAAATGGCGTTGCCCGCCAACAACGGGAGACGGCCGATGATGTGGTCGACCATGAAGGCGTGACCTACACCCTGCGCGCCGGGCCGCGGCAGCCGCTGCCGACCGATCATGCCTGGGACGAGATCGCGGTCTACGCGCCCGAAGAGATCACCGAGGAAGAGTTCCAGGACTGGTATGCGCGCCTGCAGCCGCAGGTCGAAGAGCTCCGCCTGAAGTACTGAGGGGCCGCATACCTGTTCTGAACGGGGCCCGGTTTATAGTCGCGGGCAGGCGCGGTGGTCCGCGCGAACCGTTGGTGCTGGCGTGTCGCTTCGTCATTCTTCGTTTGTGGTGCGGTCGTTGTCGTGGCTGCTGTTGTTCGCCTGGCTTGGCGCCGCGCCGGTCGCTCTCGGGCAGGCCACGGATCCGCCCCCGGATACGGCCAAACAACTGGTCCAGGCCGAAAAAGCGCTGCGCGCCACCAGTGATGCGCTGGAGGATGCGGGCACCACTGAAACCCTGAAGGCGCTGTCCGACCGCGCCCTGGCCGTCCAGCGCGATGCCGACGGCCTGCAGAGCGCCCTCGACCCGCAGCTTCAGCAGGTGGATGCGCGGCTTGAGCAGCTTGGCCAGGTCGCCGAGGGCACCGTCGAGCCGCCGGAAGTGAGCCGGCAGCGCAAGGCGCTGAACCAGCAGAAGGCCGACATCACCGCGCAGATCGCCCGCGCCAAGCTGCTCTCAGTGGATGCCAAGCAGCTCGGCGAGCGCATCGAGAAGATGCGGGTCACCCAGTTCAGCGAACAGCTGAGCCGCAAGGTCGCCTCACCGCTGTCGCCTGCGCTGTGGCGCAGCTTCGCCAAGGATGTGCCGGACGATGTGCACCGCCTGGCCATTCTTTATCGGCTGGGCGAAGACGCGGCCCGCAAGGCCATTGCCAAGCATGGCTGGAACGCGCCCTTGATCGGGCTGGCGGTCGCACTGGTGATGTTCTTCCCGTTGCGGCTGTGGCTGCGCGCGCTGGGGCGCCGCTTTGCCGCCTCCGAGCGTGCACCCGATGGACGCCTGCGCCGCTCTGGCCTGGCGGTGTGGCTGCTGCTGGTCGGCACGCTGTTGCCGGGCCTGGCGGCGGTGGCGCTGGTGGAGTCGCTGGATGCGATCGGCGCGATCCCGCCGCGCCTGCAGCAGGTGGCCGAGACGTTCGAGATGGCCACCTTCGTGGCGGCTTTCATCGCTGCGCTCAGCGCCTGTCTGCTGGTACCCAAGCGCCCGTCGTGGCGGCTGCTGCCGCTGGATGACAGTGCGGCGTTGCGGCTGCGCAAGTACGCGTGGGGCGCGGCCGGCCTGACCTGGCTGAGCATCATGCTGGCTGCCCTCGACCATGCAGCCCGCACCAGCGAGGTGACCACGGTGGCCGCCGATGGGTTGATGGCGCTGACCTACCTGGGGCTGATCATCGCGATCCTGACCTCGCTGGCGCGCATGCACAACCGCCAGGCGGCCGAGGCCGCCGAGGCCGAAGCACGGGCCGATCCCCGCGCCGGTGGCAATGGCAAGGTGCGCGGGGCGCCTCGCCGCAGTGGCTGGATCGTGCTGGCGCGCCTGGTCGGCCACATCGCCGTGGCTGCGGCGGTGATCGCCACACTGCTGGGGTATCTCAACTTCGCGCTGTTCGTGGCCCAGCAGCTGGTCTGGGTCGCGGTGGTGTTCATGGCGGTCTCGCTGCTGCTCAAGTTTGCCGATGACCTGGCCACCTGGGTGCTCGCGCCCAGCAGCCGTGCCGGGCAGACCATCGTGTTGACCACCGGGCTCAGTGAGTCGCGGGTGGAGCAGGCCGGCGTGCTGCTCTCGGCGGTGCTGCGGGTCGGGGTGATCGTGCTGGGCGTGCTGATGCTGGCCGCGCCATTCGGCAACCTCAACGCTTTCCTGGGCGGGCTGGACTCGTTGTCCGGCGGCCTGAAGATCGGTGAGACCACGCTCCGGCCGGGCAGCGTGCTGTATGCGGTGTTGGTGTTCCTGGTGGTGTGGGCGGTGATGCAGACCTTCCAGCGCTGGCTGAGCGACACCTATCTGCCCAAGACCGAGCTGGATGCCGGTGCGCGCAACTCGATCAGCACCGTCACCCGTTATCTCGGCATCATCGCCGCGGTGCTGTGGGGCGTCACCGCGCTGGGCATCGGCCTGGAAAAGCTGGCGCTGGTGGTCAGTGCGCTGTCGGTCGGTATCGGTTTCGGTCTGCAGGCGATCACCCAGAACTTCGTCTCGGGCCTGATCCTGCTGGCCGAGCGGCCGGTCAAGATCGGCGACTGGGTCAAGCTGGGCGACCAGGAAGGCGACATCAAGCGGATCAGCGTGCGCTCGACAGAGATCCAGGTCGGCGACAAGTCCACCTTGATCGTGCCCAACTCCGAGCTGATCACCAAGACCATCCGCAACATGACGATGGGGAACGCGCAGGGCCGGATCCAGATCCAGTTCTCGGTGCCGTTGAACACGGACGTGGCCGCATTGCGGCAGATCCTGCTGGATGCCTATACCGATCACCCGGGCGTGCTGAGCGACCCGGCACCGTCGGTGTTCATCGACTCGATCGCCAATGGGCAGATCGCGATCAACAGCTTTGCCTACGTGTCAGGCCCGCGTGCGGTATACGGCGCGCGCAGCGAGCTGTACTTCACGGTGCTGCAGAAGTTTGCGGCGGCCGGGATCGCGTTGTCTTCGCCGACCGATATCCATCTGGTGCGGGATCCAGCGGCGACGCCGGACCCGGACGCATAACAAGGCCGGCAGGTACCGGCCGCTGACCGGTACCGTCGCGATCCAGGTAGTGCCGGCCGCTGGCCGACATCGC
>DMZT01000350.1 GCA_003484865.1 Stenotrophomonas sp. | reverse complement strand
CGGAGGCAGCACCCAGGTCACCTGCATGCGTTCGCGCGGTGCCTTGATCAGGGGCTGGGTAGCCGGGATCAACAACAGCATCAGGGCCAGCGCGTGGACCGCGATGGCAGTGCTCCACCCGAGCACGCGGGACGCTTCGATAGGCAGCGGGACAACCGGGGACGGGGTACGGACCATGCTCCACTCTCCTTGCCAGATGTGCGGGAACATCAACGTGCCTGCGCGGCGCGTGGGGTCAGGCGGGGCCGCGCAATGACAGCAATACCCGAGCCCGGCACGGGCCGGAAGTCAGGGGCAGGGTGGGGAGTTGGCTGGCAGTCAGGATCCGGCGGCGAACAGCATGACGGCGCCCGCAGGCGCCGTCATGTCTTGGCAGGAGCGGACGGCTGGTCCGCTCTGCTGCGAAGTGTTACCGGCCCAGATCGAACACCACGTCCAGGTTGACCGACACGGTCGATTCGCCCGGCGACACCGGCGTGGATACATCAGCAGCCATCGGCGCGGCCGCCGCACGCATCATCACCGGGCGGAAGTTGCCGCCACCGCTTTCGGAGATGCTCACGATCCGGCGCACGCGCAGGCCCAGCGACTTGGCATACGTTTCGGCGCGGGCCTGGGCCTTCTTCAGCGCGGCCAGGCGGGCTTCGTCGTAAACCGGCTCGGGCTGGTCGATCTCGAACTGCGGGCCGTTGATCTGGTTGGCGCCCTGGGCGGCCAGTGCATCAAGCACTTTGCCGAGCTTGGCGATGTCGCGCACCTTCAGGCTGACCGTATTGCTGGCCTGGTAGCCGGTGATCTTCGGCGCTTCGTTGTCGGCGTAACGATACTGCGGGCTCAGGTTGACCCCGCTGGTCTGCACATCCCGCTCGGCGATGCCGGCGGCCTTGATCGCGGCGAGCACCTTGGTCATCTGCTCGGCGTTCTGGCGCATGGCACTGTTGCCGTCCACGGCCTGGGTCACCACACCGGCCGAGAGCGTGGCCACGTCCGGCACGCGCTTGGCCTCGGCGTTGGCCGAGATGTTGAGCAGGGTGCCGTCAGCCGGCACGGCGATGGTGGGCTGGGACTGGGCGTGGGCGGTCATCGAAGCTCCCAGGGCAAGGGACAGGGCGAGCAGCAACGGGGACAGGGACGGGCGGCGCATGTACATCTCCTTGTGAAGACGTTGAGGTTGGTGTCGGGGCGATGAACGCGTCGTGAGGTTTGATGGGGTTGAGCACGATTCAAGCGTGTTGCTCGCGATTCAGACAGTAGGCTCAGGTTATGCTTCCTCGATGCTTTATCTTGCCTCTCGATCCCCCCGACGAAACGAACTGCTTGCGCGCCTGGAACGACCGTTCCAGGCGCTTGAGCTTGACGTGCCCGAAGTCCGTGCGCCCGACGAGTCCGCCGCCGATTACGTGCAGCGGGTCGCCGCCGACAAGGCACGCGCCGGGTGGGCGCTTGTCGCCCATGACCCCGAGGCGGTGGTGCTGGGCTCGGACACCGAAGTCGTGCTCGACGGGCGCGTGTTCGGTAAACCGGCCGATGCGGCCGACGCCTGCGCGATGCTGCGTGCGTTGGCCGGGCGCACCCACCAGGTGATGACCGCCGTGGCGCTGGTCGCTGCTGGCCGGGAACAGGGCGTGCTGGTGGTCTCGGAGGTGACGTTCGCGGCGATCGATGAGGATCGGATCGCCGCCTACGTGGCCAGTGGCGAGCCGATGGACAAAGCCGGTGCCTATGCGATCCAGGGGGGCGCTGAACGATATATCCGCCATCTGGCGGGAAGCTATTCGGGTGTGATGGGTTTGCCCCTGCAACAGACCGAGCAGTTGCTGCAGACGTTTGAACTGAAGGGAGTCGCCCATGTCTGAAGAAATCCTGGTCAATGTCACCCCGCGGGAAACCCGCGTCGCCGTCATCGAGAACGGCATGCTGCAGGAACTGCATATCGAACGTGGCTGGCGCCGTGGCGTGGTCGGCAACATCTACAAGGGCAAGGTGCAGCGGGTCATGCCGGGCATGCAGGCGGCCTTTGTCGAGGTCGGGCTGGAGCGCGCGGCGTTCCTGCACGCCAACGATGTGATCCGCCCGGCCCCGGTGGCCAGCCCGGATACCGAAGGCACCACGTTGCCGCCACCGTCCTCGGTGCCGATCGTCGAGCTGCTGCGCGACGGCCAGGACATCGTGGTGCAGGTGGTCAAGGACCCGATCGGGACCAAGGGCGCCCGCCTGACCACCCAGATCAGCATTCCCTCGCGCTACATGGTGCTGCTGCCGCAGTCCAAGGTGGTGGGCGTGTCGGCCCGGATCGAGGACGAGGCCGAGCGCGCCCGCCTGAAAACCCTGGTGACCGAACTGTCGGCCCAGCACGGCGGCTACGGCTACATCGTGCGCACCAATGCCGAAGGCCAGCCGGCCGAGGCGATCGCCGAAGACGTGGCCTACCTGTCGCGGGTCTGGAACGTGGTGGAGCGCCGTGGCCGCGATGCCGCCCCGCTCAGCGTGATCTATGAAGACCTGAGCCTGCCGCTGCGCTCGGTGCGCGATCTGATCCGCAAGGACGTGGACAAGGTCAAGGTGGATTCCAAGGAGACCTTCAACCAGTTGCAGGCGTTCGTGGCCAAGTACATGCCAGTGCTGGCCGAGAAACTGGAGCTGTACAGCGGTGATCGCCCGATCTTCGACATGTTCGGGGTCGAGGATGAAATCGGCCGCGCGCTGGACAAGCAGGTCCCGCTGAAGTCGGGCGGCTATCTGGTGATCGACCAGACCGAGGCGATGACCACGATCGATGTGAACACCGGTTCGTTCCTGGGCCAGCGCAACCTCGAAGAGACCGTGTTCCGCACCAATCTGGAGGCCGCGCAGGCCGTGGCACGCCAGCTGCGGCTGCGCAACCTGGGCGGCATCATCATCATCGACTTCATCGATATGGACGATGCCGAGCACCGCCGCCAGGTCCTTCGCACGTTGGAGAAGGCGCTGGCCCGCGACCACGCCAAGACCACCGTCTACGACTTCTCGCCGCTGGGCCTGGTCGAGATGACCCGCAAGCGCACCGTGGAAAGCCTGGAGCGCCAGCTGTCCGAGCCGTGCCCGGAGTGCAGCGGGCGGGGTTCGATCAAGACCGCCGAAACGGTGACGTACGAGATCTTCCGCGAAATCACCCGGGCGGTGCGTCAGTTCGATGCGGCGCGCCTGCTGGTGATCGCCTCCTCGAAGGTGGTCGCGCGCATCACCGACGAGGAATCCTCGGCGGTGGCCGAACTGGAGGAGTTCCTGGGCAAGAGCATCCGCTTCCAGGCGGATGAGCAATACCTGCAGGAGCAGTTCGATGTCGTGCTGCTCTGATCGCGGCCGGTCCGGCATCCCCACGTTCCGATGAGCACACCGCTCCGCCTGCGCCTGCGCCGGATCCGCCGCCATGCTGTGTATGCGGTGGCGATCCTGCTCGTGGGCGTGGCCCTGCTGGTCGGCACTGCCAGCCAGCTGCTGCCGCTGGCCGAGCGTCACCCGGACAAGGTGGCGGCGTGGTTGAGCGCGCGCGCAGGCCAGCCGGTGCGTTTCGATGCATTGGATACTGCCTGGACCCGGCGCGGCCCGCTGCTGCAGCTCAAAGGGCTGCGCATCGGTGAAGGGCAGGGCCTGCGCATCGGCGAGGCCGAAGTGCTTGTGTCCATGTATGCCGGCCTGCTGCCGGGCCACTCGCTGACCGAGCTGCGCCTGCGTGGCGTGGCGCTGGTACTGCAGCGCGCCGACGATGGCCGCTGGTCCGTGCAGGGCCTGCCGCAGTCCAGTGCAGGTGACCCGCTGGAAACACTGCGCCGCCTGGGCGAGCTGCAGGTGATCGGTGGCCGCTTGAAGGTGGATGCGCCCTCGTTGGGCGTGAACGCCGTGCTGCCGCGGATCGACCTGCGTCTGCGCGTCAACGGCCAGCGCCTGCGGGTTGGGGCGCGTGCGTGGGCCGACCCGTCCGCACAGCCGCTGACGGCGGTGCTGGAATTCGAGCGCAAGCGCGGCGATGGTCAGGCCTGGTTCTCGGCCGCCCCGGCCGACTTCCGGGCGTGGGCCTCGCTGCTGCAGTTCGGCGGCATCGGCCTGCAGGAGGGCACCGGTGAGTTCAATGCCTGGGTGGACCTGCGCGATCACCGGGTGGTGATGGTCACCACCGATGCGGACCTTCAGAACGTACAGGTGCGCGGCGTGACGCTGGCCGACGGCACCCACCCGCAGCTGGCGTTGGACACGCTGGAACTGCGTGCACGCTGGCGCTGGGTGCAGGGGGGCTGGCGCGCCGATGCGCCACGGTTGCGGATTGGCATGGAAGGCAGCACCCAGCAATTGGACGGGCTGCTGCTGGCCGGCGGGCAGCACTTCGCGCTGGCTGGCGACAACATCGATGCCACCGCGCTGCTGCGGGGGCTGGCGCTGACCGACCGGATCGATCCCGGCCTGCGCGAGTGGCTGCATGAGGCCGCACCGCAGGTGCGCATGACCCGCGTGCGGGTGGCAGGCGAGCAGGGCGGCCCGCTGTCGGTCGAGGGGGATCTGGAAGACATCCGCTTCGCGGCGGTCGGGCATTCGCCCGGGCTCAGCGGTGTGGGCGGGCGCTTCAACGGCGATGCCGATGGCTTCACCCTGGATCTGCAACCGCAGCAGGTGATGCAGTTCGATTGGCCGAGCGGCTTTGGCGAGCGCCACGACGTGCGCCTGGCCGGCCGACTGGTGGGCTGGCGCGACGAGGCCGGCGGCTGGCGGATCGGGACCCCGGCGCTGCGCGTGCAGGGCACCGATTACGCCGCCGATGTGCGCGGCGGCATCTGGTTCCAGAACAACGGCACGCGCCCCTGGCTGGAACTGGCGGCCAAGATCGACGATGTGCCAATGACCGCCGCCAAGCGTTTCTGGATCCACTCCAAGATGAGCAAGGCCGCCACCGATTGGCTGGATGCTGCCCTGGTCTCCGGGCAGGTGCGTGGCGGGGTGGGCCTGGTGACCGGGGATCTGGAAGACTGGCCGTTCGACAAGAACAACGGCCGCTTCGAGGCGACCGGCCACATCGACGCCGGCAGTATCCGCTTCCAGCACGACTGGCCGGCGATGAACAAGGTCGATGCCGATATCGCCTTCATCGGCCCGGGCTTCGAACTGCATGGCAAGGGCGACCTGGCCGGGGTGGCGGTGGACCACTTCGATGCCGGCATTCCTGATTTCGGCGAGACCGATCTGTACGTCAAGGCCAGCAGCCGCAGCGATGCCGGTGCACTGCTGGCCATGCTCAAGCAGAGCCCGTTGCAGGCCACCTATGGCGAGACGCTGGACAATCTCACCGCGAAGGGACCGGCCGCGGTCACCTTCGACCTGCTGCAGCCGCTGCACCACGACGAAGGCCGCGGTCACCTGCAGGGCACGGTCGATCTCAATGGCGCGATCCTTACCGAGAAGCGCTTCGACCTGGTCTTCGACAACATGCGCGGCACGGCCCGTTATGGCCATGGCGGCTTCGATGCGGAGCACCTGGCGGTACGTCACCAGGGCCAGGACGGGCTGCTCAGCCTGCGCGCCGGTGAGTTCGTGCGCGATCCGCAGCAGGCCTTCGAATCCGAACTGACCGCCTCGCTGGAGGCGGGGGCGCTGTTGGACCGCGCCCCGGAATTGAACTGGCTCAAGCCTTACATCCAGGGCACCTCGCGTTGGACCATCGGGGTGACCCTGCCCAAGGTCGCGGCCGGCAGCAAGGTCGAGCCGCCCACCGTGCTCAAGCTGCATTCGGATCTGGTCGGCACCACCCTGGAACTGCCGGCGCCGCTGGACAAGCCCGCCGCTACGCCGTTGGCGACGGACGTCACCGCACAGCTGCCGATGGGCAGCGGACGCGTTGATGTCGCCTTCGGCCAGCGCCTGGCCCTGGCCGCGCGCACGCATGACAAGCAGACCGGGGTGCAGGTCACCCTCGGCAGCGACCGCGTGGATCGTGATCCGCCGGCCAGTGGGCTGGTCGTGAACGGGCGCAGCGGCTCGCTGGATGCGCTGGAGTGGATCGCGCTGGCCCGCTCGCCGGACGGCGGCGACGGCAAGGACCCGATGCCGCTGCGGCATGTGGACGTGCAGGTCGGCCAGCTGCTGCTCGCCGGTGGCGTATTCCCGCAGACCCGGCTGCAACTGCGGCCGACCAGCAGCAGCGTGGACGTGCGCCTGGACGGCCCCTCGCTGGTGGGCGGCCTGACCGTGCCCAATGCCGAAGGCGGCACCATCGTCGGCAAGCTCAGCCGGGTGCACTGGCAGTCGCTGCCGACGCCCGTCAAGGCGCCCAGCGATGGCGCTCCGATCCTGCTGCCACCGGACGTGGCCCTGCCGGCGCGGGTCCAGGCCAGTGCCAATGACACCAATCCGGCCAAGATCCCGCCGCTGTCGCTGGATATCGATGACCTCCAGTTCGGCAAGGCCAAGCTCGGCCAGGCGGTATTGCGCACGCGGCCCATGGCCAACGGCCTGAGCGTGGATCAGCTGCAGTTCCGCGCGCCCAAGCAGGCGATCGACGTCAATGGCCGCTGGATGGGCATGGGCGAGGCCGCGCGCAGCCAGTTCAACGTGCAGGTCAAGAGCGAGGACCTGGGCGGGCTGATGCAGAATCTGGACTATGGCGGCCAGCTGCGTGGCGGCCAGGGCCAGCTGACCATGAGCGCCGGCTGGCAGGGCGGCCCATCCGACTTCCAGCTCGGTGCGCTGCAGGGCCAGCTCGACGTGCAGGCCCGCAACGGCCAGTTGCTGGAACTCGAACCCGGTGCCGGGCGCGTGCTCGGCCTGCTCAGCGTGACCCAGCTGCCGCGCCGGTTGATGTTCGATTTCCGCGATTTCTTCTCCAAGGGCTTCGCCTTCAACCAGGTCGAGGGCAGCGTGGCGTTCGCCGATGGCATGGCCACCACCGACAAGGTGCTGATCGAAGGCCCGGCGGCGAACATCACCATCCGCGGCAAGACCGACCTGCGCCAACAACGCTTCGATCAGACCATCGACGTCAACCCGCGTGCGGGCAACCTGCTGACGGTGGTCGGCGCGGTCGCCGGCGGCCCGGTG
>DMZT01000251.1:2089-3093 GCA_003484865.1 Stenotrophomonas sp. | reverse complement strand
GATCCTGATGGAGCGGCTGGAGGGCGTGCGCTCGCTGGCCGATCGGGCGCTGGTCGCCGGGCGCGGCGCTCCCTGGGAAGAGACCGGCCGGCTGATCGCGCGCTTCCATCGCGCCGGGCTGGACCATGCCGATCTCAACGCCCACAACATTCTGTTCGACGCCAACGGCCACGGGTGGCTGATCGATTTCGATCGCGGCGTGCTGCGCATTCCCGCTACCCGCTGGCGCGAACGCAATCTCAAGCGGCTGCTGCGCTCGCTGATCAAGCTGCGCGGTGAGCGCAGCCATGAGGATGTCGAGAAGGACTACGCACGGCTGCGCCGCGCCTACGACCTGGCCTGGAACCGGGGTTACTGATGGACTGGGCATTGCGTTTCATGGGGGTCGGCAATGCGTCGGCCGTGCAGCTGGGTTCGCCGATGGCGGTGATCGAGCGCGATGGCCGCCCGTGGCTCACCATCGATTGCGGCGGGGAAGGGCTGACCGCCTTCCAGGCGCACTACGGGCATGTGCCGCAGGCACTGTTCGTTACCCATGTGCACCTGGACCATGTCGCCGGTTTCGAACGCCTGTTCGTGGATGCGTATTTCTCGCCGCAGCGTCGCGGGCGCATCCGCCTCTACGTGCCGGCGACGGTCGTGCCGCTGCTGCACAAGCGCGTGGCCGATTACCCGAACGTGCTGGCCGAGGGCGGTGCGAACTTCTGGGATGCCTTCCAGCTGATCGTGGTCGGCGATGCGTTCTGGCATGACGGCGTGCGTCTGGAAGTCTTCCCGGTGCGTCATCACTGGCCGGAAACCGCCTATGGCCTGCGCCTGAAGGGTGCGGTCACCTGGAGTGGTGATACCCGCCCGATTCCGGAAATGCTGGCGCGCTACGCCGACGACAACGAACTGATCGCCCACGACTGCGGCCTGCACGGCAATCCCTCGCACACCGGTGTGGACGACCTGGAGCGTGAGTACACGCCCGAGCTGCAGGCGCGGATGATGCTCTATCACTA
>DMZT01000251.1:754-1901 GCA_003484865.1 Stenotrophomonas sp. | reverse complement strand
CTGGCCGCCCAGCTGCAGGCGCTCGAACGCGCGTTGCATGCGCCGGCGGTTCGCGGTGATGTCACGCAGTTGGCGGCACTGTTGGATGATGACTTTCGCGAGATCGGCAGCTCGGGCACCTGTTTCGACCGTGCTGCTGCGTTGGCCGAGCTTCCGCGTGAGCGCGCGCAGGTGGAGATCGTGTCCTGCGATTATGACGTCGCTCTGCTGGCCCCGACGCTGGCGCAGGTGCGCTACCGCAGCTGGTATGTGATCGAAGGGGTGCGCCAACGTGAGGTGCTGCGCAGCTCGCTGTGGCGGCTGCACGGCGAGGCATGGCGGGTGGTGTTTCATCAGGGCACGCCCGCGGCGCCTTGAGCGGCAGCATCGCGAAGGAAAACAGGGGGCCCAAAAAGGTGGCGGCCCCGCCGGCTGACCTCGGCGCCCGCGTCGATCGATACCGTTGCTGCCTTCCGGCCCTGGCGGGATTTTCGACCTAGCGTCGCGAGGGGCCGACGGGGCCACCATAGAGACGTTCCGGCTGCAGGGCGATCAGGGATCAGCCGGCCGCAGGCGGAAAGTGCACCGCAGGAACAGGCCCGGCAGTGCAGTCGCGCATTCTAGCGCATGCGTGGCACGCAGTGCCAGACGCGGAGGCTGAATCCCGTGTAGCCCGCCGTGACACGGAGCGGCCACTGCGCGGGCGGGTTGCTAAAATGCGCGGCACAGGAGGAACGGCCTCCCCCATTTCGGGAATCACTGACCAGGACGGCCTGGCCCCCATCAAGGAGGGCCGCATGGCCTGGATCTATCTGTTGGCAGCGGGTGTACTGGAAATCGTCTGGGCGTTCTCGATGAAGCAGTCCGAGGGGTTCAGCAAGCTCACCCCCTCGATCATCACCCTCGTCACCATGATCGCCAGCTTCTGGCTGCTGTCATTGGCAATGCGCACGTTGCCGCTGGGCACCGCGTACACGATCTGGACCGGCATCGGCGCGGTCGGCGCGTTCGTGATCGGTATTACCTTCCTCGGCGAGCAGGTCAGCGCGATGCGGATTGCCGCAGCGGTGTTGATCGTGAGCGGGTTGGTGTTGATGAAGTTGAGCAGCAGCTGAGGCGTTCAAAATGCACGCTGCGCGCTCGGGGGCAGAGCCACGCCATGCGTGGC
>DMZT01000251.1:0-558 GCA_003484865.1 Stenotrophomonas sp. | reverse complement strand
CACGCCATGCGTGGCTGACGTAACCCTGACGCACTCCAATCACTGGCGCCGCTCAACGTGGCGCCAGTTCGAGTGCCATCTCCACCGCATCCAGTCCGGGGCCGTGCCCAGCGGGGGTGATGTGGGTGACGACGAAGCCGAGTCCGGCGTAGAACGCCTGCGTGTGCTGGCTGGTGCTGAACGTGATGCGCTGGGCGCCGAGTGTTCTTGCGTGGGCCAGCCGCGCGTGGGAGAGCTGCGCGCCCAAGCCTTGGCGATGACGGGTGCGGTCGACCATGCCCCAGCAGAAGGCCGCGGTGTGTTCGTTGTCGAGGGCGAGGCCGCCGCAGGCGACAAGGTGGCCGTTGTGGTCGATGACCAGATAGTCGTGGGCGCGGTGTGGGTGGAGCAGGTAAGTGGCGAAGTTGTGGCGTTCGTGTGGGGCGAAGTAACGCGGCACGTTGGTGTCGAACAGTGCCAGGCAGGCGGGGGCGTCGGTTGGGGTGTAGGCGCGCAGGGTGGGCATGGGGGGACTTTGGCATGGGTTGGCTGCGCAAAGAGCAGCCGACCAGCGGTCGG
>DMZT01000252.1 GCA_003484865.1 Stenotrophomonas sp. | reverse complement strand
CGGGCAACCTGCTGACGGTGGTCGGCGCGGTCGCCGGCGGCCCGGTGGGGGCGGCGGTCGGCGCGGCCGCCAATGCGGTGCTGTCCAAGCCGCTGGGCGAGATCGGCGCCAAGACCTACCGCGTGACCGGCCCCTGGGCCGAACCCAAGGTCGATGTGATCGACCGCGACGCAGCGCCCAAGCCGGCCCCGGCCGCACCGCCGGCGCGCTGATCCCTTTCCCGCGCCCGGGTTGCGATTGCGCCCGGCGCCCACAGATCAAAGAGCATGAACAACAACGCACTTTCGCTGGCCACCGACCGTCTGCTGCTGCCCGCCGGGCTGGATGCGAACGGTCTGGAACGCACGTTCGGCACCCTGTTGGGCCCGGGCATCGATTTCGGGGATCTCTATTTCCAGCACGCGCGCCGCGAGAGCTGGAGCGTGGAGGACGGCATCGTCAAGGACGGGGCGCATTCGATCGAGCAGGGCGTGGGCGTACGCGCCATCGCCGGTGAGAAGACCGGCTTCGCCTACTCCGACGACATCCACAGCGACGCGCTGCTGGCCGCGGCCAACTCGGCCCGCGCCATCTCCCGCGAGGGTGGGGCGCAGTCGGCCCGCTCGCTGGTGCGGGGCAGTGGCCGCGCGCTGTACCCGGCACTGGACCCCATCGATGGCATGGGCAACGAGGCCAAGGTCGAGATGCTCAAGCGGCTGGACCGCTACCTGCGCGCCGCCGACCCGCGCGTGCAGCAGGTGATGGTCAGCCTGTCCGGCGGCGTGGACACGGTCTTGATCGCGCGCAGCGATGGCGTGCTTGCGGCCGACATCCGCCCGCTGGTGCGCTTGAACGTGCAGGTGATCGTCGAGCAGCATGGCCGGCGCGAGTCCGGTTACTCCGGTGGCGGCGGCCGCTACAGCTATGAAGAACTGTTTGCCGAGGGGCGCCCGGAAGGCTTCGCGCGCGAGGCCCTGCGCCAGGCGCTGGTGAACCTGGAGGCGATCCCGGCCCCGGCCGGGGTGATGACCGTGGTGCTCGGCCCGGGCTGGCCCGGCGTGCTGCTGCATGAAGCGGTCGGCCATGGCCTGGAAGGCGACTTCAACCGCAAGGGCACCAGCGTCTACGCCGGCCGGATCGGCGAGCGCGTGGCTGCGCCGGGCGTGACCATCGTTGACGACGGCACCCTGGACGGACGCCGCGGCTCGCTGAACATCGATGATGAGGGCCACCCGACCCAGTGCACCACGCTAATCGAAGACGGCATCCTGGTTGGCTACATGCAGGATTCGCTCAATGCGCGCCTGATGGGCGTGGCCCCGACCGGCAACGGCCGCCGTGAATCGTTCGCGCACATGACCATGCCGCGCATGACCAACACCTACATGCGCGCCGGCCAGCACGATCCGGAAGAAATGATCCGCTCGGTCAAGCGTGGCCTGTACGCCGTCAACTTCGGTGGTGGCCAGGTCGACATCACCAGCGGCAAATACGTGTTCTCGGCCACCGAGGCCTACCTGATCGAAGACGGAAAAATCACCGCGCCGGTGAAGGGCGCCACCCTCATCGGCAATGGGCCGGAAACCATGCAGAAAGTGCGCATGATCGGCAACGATCTGGCCCTGGACGAGGGCGTGGGCATCTGCGGCAAGGATGGCCAGAGCGTGCCGGTCGGCGTGGGCCAGCCGTCCCTGCTGATCGATGGCATCACCGTGGGCGGCACCCAGGCCTGAGCCGGGATGCATTCGCCTGCGCTGCCTGATCATGCGGCCGCCAGCAGGGTGCTGGCGCCGCCGCGCGAGCGCCGGGACTCAGTCCTCGGCGTTCTCGTCGCTGTCGGTGTCCGTGTCGACCGCGTCGTCCAGCGCGTCTTCGGAGGCGGCATTCACGCCTTCCAGACCGAGCGCGGCCGGCAGCAGCAGCGTACGCAGGACCTGGAAGATCTCGCGGTAGGCGCGCGGCGGCTTGTTCTTGGCCTTTTCGGCCTGGGCGTTGCGGACCAGCGTGCGCAGCTCCTGGCGGTCGGCATGCGGGTATTCGTCCAGCAGCGCGCCCAGCGCCTTGTCGCCGTCCTTGAGCAGGCGTTCGCGCCAGTCTTCCACGCGGTGCATGGTCGCCACTTCACGGCGCGAGGTCTCGCTGTTGGCATCCAGCGCATCGCGGATCGCATCCAGCACGGCGTCGTCTTCGCGACGCATGTGCTTGGCCAGGAACGCCAGCTGGCGCTTGTGGGCGATATGCGCGGTGATGCGCTTGGCCTCGGCGATGTGCGGCAGCAGATCCTCGGGCACCGGCAGGCGCGCCAGCTGGGCCGGGGTCAGCGAGACCAGCTTCTCGCCCAGGGCCAGCACGTCCAGCGCCGCCCGGCGGTTCTGGCTGCGGCTGATATCAAGGAATTCACCGGTTTCTTCGTCGCGTCCGCGCATCGTCTTATTTCCACATCCGTAAACTGTGCCGGCGTCGCGCCGGGCACTCACCTGTACAGGATAAAGCATTGAACGTGATCTCCCCTGAAGTCTCCCCGGCCGACGACAGCCTGCAGCGCCTGGAGCAGCTGGCCGACATCTCCCAGCGCCTGCTGGAGCGGGCCAAGGCCCTGGGCGCCAGCCAGGCCGAGGTCAGCTGCAGCGATGAGCGCGGCCTGGATGTGAATGTGCGCCTGGGCGAGGTCGAAACGGTCGAGTCCACCCGCGACCGCGGCATCGCCGTGACCGTCTACTTCGGCCAGCGCAAGGGCAGCGCCAGCACCGCCGACCTGCGCGAGAGCAGCCTGGAGTCGACCGTGGCCCAGGCCTGCGCGATCGCCCGCCACACCGAGGATGATGAGGCGGCCGGCCTGGCCGAGGCGGCCCTGATGGCCCGTGAATTCCCGGATCTGGACGGCTGGCACCCTTGGGAACTCAGCGCCGATGCGGCGCTGGATCTGGCCCTGGCCTGCGAAGCGGCCGGCCGTGAGGCCGACACCCGCATCAGCAATTCCGACGGTGCCTCGGCGGCGACCGCGCAGAGCCTGTCGGTGTATGCCAACTCGCACGGCTTCATCGGCCGCGAGCGCAGCAGCCACCACTCGATCGGCTGCGCGCTGATCGCCGGGCAGGGCGATGGCATGCAGCGCGACGGTTGGTACAGCAGCGCACTGGCCCGCGAAGATCTGGACGATGCCGCCTCGATCGGCCGCCGCGCCGCCGAGCGTACCGTGGCCCGCCTGGACCCGCGCTCGATGACCACGGCGCAGATGCCGGTGCTGTATTCGCCGGAGGTGGCCCGCTCGCTGATCGGCCATCTGCTCGGTGCCGTGTCCGGCGGCGCGTTGTACCGCCGCGCCAGCTTCCTGCTCGACAGCGTCGGCACGCGCCTGTTCCCGGACTGGTTCGGCATCGAAGAGCTGCCGCTGCTGCGCCGTGGGCTGCGCTCGGCAGCCTTCGATGGCGATGGCGTGGCCACCCGCAATTCAGCGCTGATCCGCGATGGCGTGCTGGAGCGCTACATCCTGGGCAGCTACTCGGCACGCAAGCTCGGCCTGCCGACCACCGCCAACGCCGGTGGCGTGCACAACCTCAAGGTCACCGCCAACGCGGGTGATCTGGTCTCCATTGCCCGGCAGATGGGCAATGGACTGCTGGTCACCGAACTGATGGGGCAGGGCGTCAACAGCGTCACCGGTGATTACTCGCGTGGTGCCGGCGGCTTCCGCGTGGAGAACGGCGAGATCAGCTACCCGGTGGACGGCATCACCATTGCCGGCAACCTCAAGGACATGTTCGCCAGCATCGAAGCGGTGGGCACCGACATCGACACGCGCTCGCACGTGCACACCGGTTCGATCCTTGTAGGACGAATGACCGTTGCCGGTAACGATTGACGTATTCTATGGAGGCTGCCCTGGCAGGCGGGGAGCCTGCCGCGTGCAATACCCATTACCTCGAACAAGGAGTTTCACGTGAGCGATTTCGATAACGTCACCACCCCGCCGCCGCCGGTGAGCGCACCGGCCCCGGCCGAACAGCGCACCATGGCCCTGGTGGCCCACCTGCTGGGTATCTTCACCTGGTTCCTCGGCCCGCTGATCATCTGGCTGATCAACAAAGACGACAGCAGCAAGCGCTTCGTCACCGATCAGGCCAAGGAAGCGCTGAACTTCCAGATCACGATCACCATCGCGATGCTGATCTGCATCGTGCTGACCATCGTCATCATCGGTGGCCTGCTGGCACCGATCGTCGGCCTGCTCAACGTGATCTTCTGCATCATCGCAGCGGTCAAGGCCAACAACGGCGAAGCCTACCGCTACCCGTTCGCACTGCGCCTGATCAAGTAATCGATCCGCAGCGCTGGAACGAAAAAACGCCCGGGATTCCCGGGCGTTTTTTTGTGTGCTGGCGCTGTAGAGCCACGCCATGCGTGGCTGACTGCACTATCGCTCAGTGATCCCGCTCAACCGCCAGCCTGGCCAGCGCACGCAGTGCATCGGCCGCGTCGTCATAGCCGGCCAGACCGTCGAACATCTGCTCGCTCAGCGTGCGCAGATGCGCCTTGGCACCGTCCATGCCCAGCAGCGCCGGGAAGGTCGATTTGGCCTGTGCTTCGTCCTTGCCGGCGGTCTTGCCGAGCTGTTCGGAACTGGCTTCGACATCGAGGATGTCATCGCGCACCTGGAAGGCCAGGCCCAGCGCCGAGGCCACCGTATCCAGCGTCGCCAGATCCGCGGCAGGTGCCTGGCCACACAGCGCGCCCATGCGAACCGCGGCGCGGATCAGCGCGCCGGTCTTGAGCGCATGCATGCGTTCCAGCGCCTGCAACGGCTGCTGATGGCCAGTGGCGTCGATATCCAAGGCCTGGCCACCGCACATGCCGGCCGCGCCGGAGGCGTGCGCCAGGGTCTGCAGGCAATCCACCCGCAGCTGCGCTGGCAACGCCGCGTCGGCGATCAGGCTGAACGCGCGCGTCTGCAGGGCATCGCCGGCGAGGATCGCGGTGGCTTCATCGAAGGCGATATGCGTGGTCGGGCGGCCGCGCCGCAAGGCGTCATCGTCCATCGCCGGCAGATCATCGTGCACCAGCGAATACGCATGGATCAGCTCCACCGCCATTGCCGGTGCATCCAGTGCGTTTTCGTCGGCGCCGAAGATCCGGCCGCCGGCATACACCAGCAACGGCCGCATGCGCTTGCCACCCCCGAGCACCGCATAACGCATCGCCTGATGCAGCCCGCGCGGGGCATCGGACGGGGAAGGCAGGCTGGCGTCGAGTTTGCTTTCGATACGGTCGCGCCAACGCGCGAACGTGGCCTCAACCGTCATGGCTGGGCGGGTCGAACGGTACGGCGGTGTCGGGCTGGGCCGGATCGCTGAGCAGGCGCACGCGCAGTTCGGCCTGTTCCAGCGCCTGCTGGCACTGGCGGTACAGGCCGACGCCACGTTCGTAGGCGCTGAGCGATTGTTCCAGGCTCATTTCGCCGGTTTCCATCTTCTCCACCAGCTGCTCAAGCTCTTCCAGCGACTGCTCGAAGTGGGCGACCGGGGAGGTTTCATTGGGGGACTTCTTTGCCATGCGCCAAGTGTGGGCTGCTGGCCCGGCGGGGTCAATTCACGCCGCGCCCGGGGTCCACTGCAACTGCGCATGATGGGCCTGCAACCACGGTTGCAATGCTGCCCCGATGACCCGGTCGCCTGCGGCCAGCAGGGTGTCTTCGTCGAACAGGAGCGGCAGCTGACGGCGCTGCCACGGCGGCAGGCCCTGCTGTTGCAGCAGGTCCTTGAGCGCATGGGAATGTGTGCGCCCGGGCAGCTGGATGCGTTCGCCGCCGCGGCGCGCGCGGATCTGCACGGGGCTATCGAAACCGGCGTCCGTGCCGAGCAGGCGCAGCTCGCCCCCATCGGGCAATGCCAGCGGCGCGCGGCCATCCCAATGCACGCTCCAGTCGGCTGGCAGCGCCAGGCTGGCCGAGAGCAGGTGCAGCTGCCCGCGCCAACGGCGGATACGCGCACCCTGCCAGGCGAACTGGGCATCGGCATGGTGCGCAGCCGGCAACAGTTCGCGCTCGACCGCCTCGACCCCGGCGGCTGGCAGCGGTGGCAGGCCACTGCCGCGCACCCAATGGCGCAGCAGGCGCGCACGTCGTTCCACCGGCTGGCGCATCAGCCGCGCGCAGTCGATCACGCCGGGGCCGACGCTGCAGCGTTCCAGCGCGTCGCGGTCGGCACTGTCGAGCAGATGTTGGGACTGCGCGCACAACGCCGCGCTGCGCGCGAAGGCGGCATCGGCCTGCGCCCAGCGCTGGCGAAGCTGCGGCAGTACCTGCAGGCGCAGGAAATTGCGGTCGGCATCGTCACTGGCGTTGCTGGGGTCTTCGATCCAGTCCAGACCTTCGGCCTGGGCATGCACCCGCAGGGTACTGCGCGGAACCTCCAGCAACGGCCGCCATACGGTGCCGGCACTAAATGCGCTGGTGACCTGCATGGACGCCAATCCATCCACCCCGGAGCCACGCAGCGCCCGCAGCAGGAAGGTCTCGGCCTGGTCGTCGCGATGGTGGGCCAGCGCCAACTGTTCGCCCGGAAGCAGCTGCGAGGCGAACGCCTCACGGCGTGCATGCCGCGCGGCAGCTTCCGGCCCCTGTCCCTGGTTGCGTTGCACCTGGACACGGAGCACCCGCAGCGGAATGTTCCAGCGCGCACACACCTGCGTGCAGTGCACGGTCCAGGCATCGGCCTGCTCCTGCAGGCCATGATGGACATGGATGGCGCGCAGCCCCGCGGTGCGCTGGGCCGCCGAGGTGGCCAGCCAGTGCAGCAGGACGGTCGAATCGAGCCCGCCGCTGAAGCCCACCAGCACGGGGCGGACGACAGAGGGCGGTGGCGGCAGCAGGGACGTCATGGGCAGTGCGATCTCAGGCAGACCGGCAGTATCGGTGCTGCGTGGCAACGATGCCACGCGCGGGGATCACGGCGCGTCGGCATCCATCGCCGGACGCCCCTGCCGATCGATGCGGTACCAGGTGCCACCGACCATCGCAATGTGGCCATGATCGTCCGGCGTGCCTGGTCGGCAGCCTTGGCAGACCCGGGCCACCCCGTCATCGAACGCCCAGCCGAAATCGAAGGTCGCCGGGAACACCTGGCGCAGCTCGGTATCGAAGTAGCCGATGCGCGCGCCCACGCGGCCGCGCACCAGCCCTTCCACCACGTAGTCCGGGCCGTTGTCGAAGGTGATCACCGGCAGTTGCCGACCGTCGGCACGGACATAGTGGAAGCCACCGCCGGCATAAACGGCAGCCAACCCGTCCTGGTCGTAGGGCAACGCCGCCAGCGCCGTGGCATCCAGCGCCAGACGCCCATCGCGCCACTGGCAACCGGCCAGCGGTTGCAGGCCATCTTCCTCGGTAAGCACGGTGCACGCGCTGCCGGTGCCCCACGCCATGGCGGAGGCCAGCAGGCCGGCTGCCAGCAGCAGGAGCCGCACGTAGCGGCCCCTCTTCGTCGTGTTGCAGGTCGGCAGACGCATTACTTGCTGTCGCCGGCCTGGCGCTCGAACGCGGTCGGCTTGGGCAGCTCGACCGGCACGCCCTTGGCGTCGCAGGTGCCGGCCTCGCACAGGCGCTGGCGCAGGCGCGGGGTGGCCTGCACGATCATGTGGTAGATCGCGTTCTGCTCCATCGTGCCGCGCACCGCCTTGCTGCCCGGGCCACGTGCCCAGATGCCGACGTCTTCGCCGCCATGCGATTCGCTCTTGGCGGGTACCAGCGCTTCCTGCATGTAATCAGGATGCTCGGTATCCACCGCGGTCAGGTCCGGCCGGCCGGTGCTCGGATCGAAGCTGCTCGGGTTGTGCGGGTACCGTTTCGGGCCGACCGGCTGCTGGTTGGTGGCACCGGTGTAGCCCGGGCCGTTGGCGTAGGTCAGGGTGGTGTAGGGCAGGCCCAGGCCATCGCGGGCCAGGTCCAGCTTGCCGGCACCGTCTTCGCCGCCCTTGTCCTTGACCTTGCCCAGGATCGGGTTGCCACGTGCCGGGTAACCGACGAAGTTCAGCGTGTGCGAATGGTCGGCGGTGACGATGATCAGCGTGTCCTGGTCGGAGGTCGCCTCAACGGCCGCGCGCACCGCATCGGACATCGCCACCGTATCGGTCAGTGCGCGGTAGGCGTTGCCGCTGTGGTTGGCGTGATCGATGCGCGCGCCTTCCACCATCAGCACGTAGCCTTCCTGGTGGCGCGACAGGTTGGCGATCGCCGCCTGGGTCAGCTCGGCCAGGCTCGGCTCACCGGCCGGGTCGTCCTTGCGCTCGGCCTCGTAACGCATGTGGTCCGGCTCGAACAGGCCGAGGATCGCCGGCGCGTTCGCGGCGGCCTGCAGCTGCTTGGCGTTCCACACATAGGCACCCTGCGGGTGCGCCTGCTGCCACTCGGTCACCAGGCTGCGCCCGTCCAGGCGCTGGCCGACCTTGTCGTCATACTCCGGATCGCGTTCTTCGACCGTGGTGAATTCACCGCGGCCGCCGCCGAGGGCGACCAGCGGGCCGCGCCCGAAGCGCGAGGTCGACAACAGCTGCTGGGCGATATCGCGGCAGCCGGCGGCCTTGGCCTCGTCCGGCACGTCGGTGTCGTTTTCCCAGTTGCGCTCCGGCGAGTGTGCATAGGTCGCCGCCGGGGTGGCATGGGTCAGGCGCGCGGTGGAGACCACCCCGGTCGCCATGCCGGCGCTGTCAGCCAGCTGCAGCCAGGTCAGCAGCCCCTTGTTCAGGCTGTCGGCGCAGTCGTTGCGGGTGCCCGCACTGACGCCGATCGCGCCCATGTGGGTCTTCACGCCGGTGGTGATCGCGGTCATGGTGCCGGCCGAATCCGGCGTCTGCGAATCGGTGTTGTAGGTCTTGCTGAACGCGGTGGCCGGGAAGCGCTCCCAGGACAACAGGTTCTCCTCGCCCGGATGCCCGTTGCGCTGCCCCTCGAAGATGCGCGCCGCGGCCACCGTGGTCAGGCTCATGCCGTCACCCAGGAACAGGATGACGTTCTTGGCCTTGCCGTCCATCGCACCTGTGCTGGCCGCGCGCGCCGCACCGCTGCGGTACCA
>DMZT01000253.1 GCA_003484865.1 Stenotrophomonas sp. | reverse complement strand
ATGAGCGCCAACAGGGCCCCTCCGCGCACCACGCCATGCGCCCAACCCAGCTGACCTGCCTCGATCAGGGTCATGGTCGTCGCTGCCAGCGCAACCATGGCAGCCACCTGCCCACTCCAATCGAGGCCACGCCGATGCCCGCCGCCGGACGGCGCCGCATGCCGAAGCGTCAGGCAGATCCCGATCAAACCAACCGGAAGATTGATCAGAAACACGCTGCGCCAGCCTGCATGCGCTACCAGCACTCCGCCCAGCACGGGACCGGCAGCCAGCGCCGCTCCCCCGAGAGCGCCCCACCACCCGACGGCACGACTACGCGCCTGGCTGTCCGGAAATGCCCGCTGCACCATGACCAGCGAGTTGGGTACCAGCAGCGCCGCGCCCATGCCCTGGATCAGTCTGGCTCCCACCATCACAGGCAGACTGCCCGCAAGCCCGCAGGCAGCCGACGCCAGAGTAAACACCGCCAGGCCCGAGAGATAGAGCCGGCGCGCGCCGAAGCGGTCGCCCAGCGCCCCGCTTGTCAGCAGCAGTGCGGCGAATGCCAAGGTGTAGGCGTTGACCACCCACTGCAGGCCGGCCACATCAGTTGAAAATTCACGCTGCAGGGCATCCAGTGCAACGTTGACCACACTGATGTCCAGCAGCACCACGACGAAGCCGAACGCGGCGGCCCAGAGCGTACCGCGCGCGGAAGCAGAAAAAGCTGCCATTTGGGGTCCCACAAGCATAAGAGACCGTCCATGCTAGGCTTGGTTGGCACCCTCGAAAATTCCCCGAAATCACACTCCAGACCTGCGAAAACGCACCGATGTTCGACTGGGAGAATCTCCGTCATTTCTTGGCGGTTGCGCGCGACGGCACCTTGTCAGGCGCGGCTCGGGCGCTGCATGTCGACCATGCAACCGTCAGCCGTCGTGTTGCGGCCCTGGAGGTCGAACTGCAGGTTGCGCTGGTCGAGCGCTTGCCACGCTCCATCCGCCTTACCGCGATGGGCGTCCAGATTTACGAGCACGCCAAGGCCATGGACACCTCAGCATTTGCTGTCGCCCGCGCGAGCCGGGCCAGCCAGGAGGCTATCAATGCCAGGGTGACCCTTAGTGCACCGCCAGTGCTGGTGGCGCACCTGCTGGCGGAACGGGTTGCCGACTTCCGGGCAGCGCAGCCCGGCATTCAACTTTCCGTGTCGGCCCAAGCCCAGCAGGTATCACTCGCCCGCCGCGAGGCGGATGTGGCTCTGCGGCTCGTCCGTCCCAAGGAAGCCAGCAGCGTTGTGCGCAGAATCGGACGAATGTCGTTCGCTCTCTATGCCAGCCACGATTACGTCGCCACCCGTCGGCCCGAAGAGTGGGCCTTCATTGCCTATGACACGCAGTTTGCTGACATGCCCCAGCAGAAGTGGCTGCTGCAGATCGCAGGAAGCCGTGCCGTGTCGTGCGAACTGAGCGACATCAGCAGTCATCGGACAGCTGCTCTGGCCGGAGCGGGCGTGGCCGGGTTGCCGCGCTTTCTGGGTGATGCCGCGCCAGGACTGATTCAGCTGGCGCATGACGGAGCGCCGTTCTCACGTGACATCTGGCTGGTGGTGCACCGTGACCTCCGGCGGTCACCCTCGGTACGCACGGTCATGGACTTTGTGGCGACCGTCGTCGCGGACCGGCCCGGCCTTGCGTTGAACGCGTGAGCCGGTCCACTGCCGTGCCGATAGCGGCTCAGTCGGCCGTGACCACCGTGGCCGGCTTCTTCATCAACATCTCCAGCGCCTTCCCGACCGCCGCGAACGCGAACGCGCCGGTGATATGCGTGGCCGCGCCCAGCCCGGCGCCGCAGTCCAGCTTCAGCGCCGCGTCGGCGCCAAGGTTCGGGCGGATGCCGCACACGCTGCCGTCGGCCTGCGGGTACTTCACGTTTTCCAGCGAGTACACCGCCGGCACGCCGAAGTAACGCGAGGCGTTCTTGGGGAAGTTGAAATCGCTGCGCAGCTTCTTGCGGATCAGCGCCATCATTGCGTCGTGTTCGGTGCGCGAGACATCGCGGATCCGCACCAGGGTGGGATCAGTACGGCCACCGGCCGCCCCCACGGTGAGAATGGGCAGCTTGCGGCGGCGGCACCAGGCGATGGTCTCGACCTTGACCCGGAAGCTGTCGCAGGCATCGATCACCAGATCGAAATCGCGGTCCAGCAGCTCGACCATGTTGGACACGGTCAGGAACGAGGCAACCGCATCGACGCTGATGTCCGGGTTGATCGCGCGGCAGCGCTCGGCCATCGCCTCGGCCTTGTTGCGGCCGTACTGGCCGGCCAGCGCCGGCAGCTGGCGGTTGGTGTTGGACACGCAGATGTCATCGGCATCGATCAGGGTCAGGTGCCCGACCGCCGTGCGCGCCAGCGCCTCGACCACCCACGAGCCGACGCCGCCCATGCCCACCACCGCCACCCGGCGGCTGGCGAGCAGATCCACGGTGCCTACTCCATACAACCGGTCGATGCCGGCAAATCGTTCGCGCAGTACGTCGTTCATGCGCCTATTTTAATGCGCCCAGGCCCGGCCGGGACGCGCCGTGGACAGGACGGGTCGTACCATCGCCGCAGCCCCCCTCACCGAAGCCCTCACCATGAACGCCCCCGTGACCCCGCAGCGCCGCCCGTCCGCCGCGTACCGCTACCTGTTCGTCGGCCTGCTTGGCCTGGTGATCGGCCTGATCGCCACGGTGATGGTCTCGCGCGCCATCCAGGCCCGCCAGGATCCCTTCCCCGATTCGCTGATGCACGTGATGAACCGCCAGGTGCAGCTGCTGCAGGCCGCGCAGGCGCAGAACCGCTGCAGCCTGGCCGACACCGTGCCGCGGCTGCAGACGCTGCGCTCGCTCTCCAATGATCTGGACCTGGCCTTTCCCGGCCTGAAGGACAGCCAAGGCTTCCAGCAGCACGCCAGCGCCCTGCGCGCCACCCTCAATGAGGCCTTGGCCGCACCGCCGACCGACTGCCCGGGCATGGCCACGCTGGTGGAGAAGATCCAGGCGGACTGCAAGGCCTGCCACCAGGATTTCCGCTGATTCATCTTCCAGCCACGCTGGCGGCCCGGGATTGGCACGCTGTTCACGCAGCACAGGACACGATCTGCTCCATGCGCACCAGACGCATTCGACCACCCCTCTGGCCAGGAGATACACCATGAAGATTCAACTGATTGCCGCCGCTGCCGTTGCCACCGTCGCCCTGGCTGGCTGTGCCACCACCTCGCCGGGTTACGGCAGCAGTGGCTACAACAACGGGTACGGCAATTCCGGCGGCAACTACAACACCAACCGGTGTGCCGACTGCGGCATCGTGACCCGCATCAACCAGGTCGCTTCGGGCCGCAGCGCGCCGAGCGCGACCGGCGCGGTGCTGGGTGGCATCGTCGGCGCGGTCGCCGGCCATGAGATCTCCGACCACACCGGCGGCAGCCGCGGCAACAAGAACATCGCCGCCGCCGCAGGCGCGGTGGGTGGTGCGCTGGCCGGCAACCAGATCCAGAAGAACGTGACCAGCGATACCTTCGACATCACCGTGCGCATGGATGACGGCCGTACCGTGGTCGTCAACCAGCGCGATCTGGGTGGCATCCGCGAGAACACCTACGTCCGCGTGGTCAACGGCAAGGTGATCCTGCGCTGATCGGCGCAACGCACACGTAGACAAAAAAGGGCCCGCGCAAGCGGGCCCTTTTCGTGTTTCAACCAGGCAGGACCCGGTCTGCGCTCAGAGCGGCTTGACCTTGTCGGCCTGCAGGCCCTTCTGGCCAGTGACCACTTCGAACTCGACCGCTTGACCTTCCTTCAGGCTCTTGAAGCCCTGGGATTCGATCGCACGGAAGTGCACGAACACATCTTCGCCGCTCTCACGGCTGATGAACCCGAAACCCTTCGCGTCGTTGAACCACTTGACGGTGCCCTTCTCAGCCATCTCAGCTACTCCCTAACTGTCTTGTTGTTGGATACACCCGTACAGGCGGCTGACAGCAAGGGGAAGCGGGGTGCAACGATGCAGCGGATCTGGAAGATCTACCATCATCAGGCCACGATCCACGGTGACCTTGCCAAGCTCAGCGTCTGCAACTTAACCCGAGCAAAACGAAAAAGCAACTGGCCAAAACCTTCGGATGTCAACCCCATTTCAGGAACCATACTGGACAGCATGGACTATTCATTCATCTTGTACCTGCTAGCCGTCGTTCTGGTGCTCGTCGGCATTGCCGGCGTGATTCTTCCCGCCCTGCCCGGCATCCCGCTGGTGTTCGCCGGGCTGGTGCTGGCGGCATGGGCCGACGATTTCGTCCATGTGGGCTGGCTGCCGCTGACGGTCCTGGGCCTGTTGACCCTGCTGTCTTTCGCCGTGGACATCCTGGCCACGGTGGTCGGCGCACAGCGGGTAGGTGCCAGCCGCAAGGCCCTGTGGGGAACCTTCTTGGGCAGCATCGTCGGGGTGTTCTTCATGCCGATCGGCCTGTTCGTGGGCCCGCTCGCCGGCGCACTGCTGGGCGAGTACTGGCACACCCGCGAGCTGGGCCGCTCCACCAAGGTGGGCCTGGCGACCTGGCTTGGCATCCTGCTGGGGTTCGCGCTCAAGCTGGCGCTGGTGATCGCGATGCTGGGCCTGTTCGCGTTCGCCTGGTTCTTCTGAGGTCACCGCCAGACCGGGGCTTCACGCCCTGACCACACCATTGACCGGCATAAACCGGATCAGATCGACCGTGTCGTGCGCTGGCGGGATTATTCCTCAGCGGCCACACTGTGCCGGTTGACCCATTCATTCTTGTCACGCGGCCCTGCTCCCATGACCATGCCCCATTCCCGTTCCGTCCTGTTCACTGCCCTGGCCTTGGCCGGCACCGCCCTGCCCGCCGCAGCACAGGAGGCGGCACCGAAGCCGGCGTCACCAGAGGCCTGCGCACTGGTGGACACCGACGCAGCGCGCCTGGCCTGCTACGACACGCTGTTCGGGCGCACGCCCGACGTGACGCTGGCCGCCGATGCCGCCGCCACCGCCGCCAAG
>DMZT01000254.1 GCA_003484865.1 Stenotrophomonas sp. | reverse complement strand
CGCCCCGACCAGCGGCCACCGCGGCCGACGCCGTGACCGTGTTGCCGCCGCCGCGGGTACCGGTCGCGGCCCGAGGCTGCGCCACAGCTGGCGCTCGTACTCGAAGGTGCGGCGATTGTCCGGCTCGGCCAGCCACTGCTCGAAGGCCTGCATCTGCACCGGCTCGACCGCGCCGGACGCCAGCCAGGCAATCCAGGCACGGGCCTGGACGGCAGCAGGGTCGGATGGCGGCAAAGGTCGGGACATCGGAGGCTGTTGGGGCGGGCTCATGGCTGGCGGTGGATCGCGCGATCACGCGCGGACGAAGAAGAGGCCGGAAGGGACGGCATTATGATCAAGACGGATGGGAAACGGGCTTCCCCAAGCCCAGCGGGTGCCGCTCAGCGCCCGGTGCGCGCCCAGGCCAATCGCTGCAGTGCAGTGCGCACGTGGTTTTCCACGGTCGTCACGGACACGCCCTGGCGTTTGGCGACGTCCACCTGGGTCATGCCCTGCAGGCGGTTGAGGCGGAAGATGGTGCGGGTCGGCTCGGGCAGGTGCTCGGCCGCGTCCAGCACGCGCTGCAGTTCGTCCTGCGCCATCGCCTGCTCTTCGGTCGAGAGCGCCTCCTCCGGGCCCCACAGGTAGTGCTCGGCCAACAGGCGCGTGCGGCGCGTGCGCTCACGGCCATGATCGGTCGCCAGGTTGGCGGCCAGTCGGTACAGATAGGCACGCGGGTTGCTGATCGGTTGCCCGCTGTCCACGCCCCGGGCCTTGAACCAGATGGACTGGATCACATCCTCTGCGCCGCTGTCGCTGCCCAGAATGCGCTGCACCAGACGCAGCAGCGCCGGGCGTTCGCGGATCAACAGCTCGGTCAGGGTAGTGGCGTTGGTGGACATGGGCCGATGCACGAAGCGGGACCGCAGGGACACGGCAACCCGTAAGGCGCGGCATGTTACTCCGCAAATGAGAATCAGTCACGTTTGGCGCAGCCGTCATGGCGACAGCCCCTGGCTCACAGACAGACGGTCAGACCCTCATAAATGCTGTCGCGGGTACCAGGCAACGGCGCATGGAGTGGATCCTCGCCTTCCAGCGTACCCAGCAGATCGGACAACGGCGTGTTGCCAGCCAACGGCAACCGGCACGCCCAGGTCTGCGCATCCACCTGTATCCGGCCGCTCCCCATGTCTACACGGGCCGTACTGCCCGTAAACGTCCACAGACACTCGCCGACGTGGCCGGTAGCCGCGTCCACCGAGCAGCGGAAACGAAGCGCCTGCAGGTTGTGGTATTCCCCCTCGCAGAAGGTATCGCCACAGACCTGATCGAAGCCGCGCACCAGGCGTGCCTCCGCCGCCCGGAAGCGCTCCCAGCCCGCCGTCTGGTTCGGATACAGCCGCGCATCGACATACGTGCGTCCGCCGTTGGCCTCCACGGCAGCAGCGCCCCAGGCAGTAACCAACAGCACTACACCGGCGATAGCGGTACGCATGAGTGTTCTCCTGTAGATGGCATCCAATGCCGGGCGATCAGTTCAGGCAATCAGACAAGGCGTCATGCAGCGAGAAGAACGAGCCTGGCAAGGGCCGGAGCAAGGCCCCCCGGCGCTCAAGCGCTGCCTGCAGCATCTCCACCGGCGTATCGGCGCCCAATGGGGCGGCGCAGACCCAGGCACGGCTGTCAGGCAGAACCCGGCCCGTCGGGGTGTCCACATCGAGGTTGCCGGCGCCGACGACCAGCGCGCACGCGTGTACCGTCCCCGTCGCCCGCCACACCGAGCATCGGAACTGCAGCAGCACGTGGTTGCTGTACGCCCCTTCGCAGTAGGTATCCCCGCACAGGTCATGGAACTCGGCGCCCAGGTGGTCCTGCAGCGCGTAGAACCGGTCCCAGTTGGCCTCTTTGTCCGGGTAGTCGACCAGGTCGACATACCTTCCCGGGTGGGCATCGGCGGGCTGGACACCCGCGCTGGCCACCAGCGAGAAGGGGAGCAGCGTGCGGGCCATCAGGCGGGTCAGTGTCATCGGCATGCTCCTGGCGGGTAGAGCTGCATGATCCTCATGCGCTCTGGTTCCCGACATCAGGCGCCATCCCGATGAACGGTCGGGGTTCCCGGCAGGCCGATGTGGCCAAGCCCCCACCCAGCGGACGCCCCCTGTCGGGTGCACCGCCCCACCCGCGCCGCCGTCGCGCTGCACGCTGGCCGCCAATGGGCCTAAAATGGCGGACTTTGCGCCGTACCCCCTCTCAGCTGGAGCACACCCATGGGTCTGGAACTCGTTTCGCCGGGCAAGAACCCGCCGGAAGAAATCAACGTCATCATCGAAATCCCGAAGGATTCCGAGCCGGTGAAGTACGAAGTGGACAAGGAAACCGGCGCGATCTTCGTCGACCGCATCCTCTCCACCCCGATGCGCTACCCGTGCAACTACGGCTACGTGCCGAGTACCCTGTGCGGTGATGGCGATCCGGCCGACGTGCTGGTGGTGCTGCCGCTGCCGCTGGTCCCGGGCTCGGTGGTGCGTTGCCGTCCGGTCGGCGTGCTCAAGATGAGCGATGAAGCCGGCAGCGACGAGAAGATCCTGGCCGTGCCGATCTCCAAGGTGTTCAGTGGCTATGCCCACGTCGAGGACATCGAGCAGGTGTCCAGCCACTGGCTGGAGCGCATCGGCCACTTCTTCGAGCACTACAAGGACCTGGAAAAGGGCAAGTGGGTCAAGCTCGATGGCTGGGGCGGCGCCGCCGAAGCCAAGAAGATCCTGGTCGAAGCGCACCAGCGCTACCTCGGCAACATCGCCTGAGACTGACCGGCGTCGCTCCGGCACACCGTTGCCGGAGCGATGCGCATCACGTTTTTTCAATGCGGCACATCACTATTCGTGCCGGATTGGGTACATTGCGTCTCTTCACACCGTCCACGGTGCGTTTCACCGTGGTCAGCCAGGGGACCGTGTCGTGCGCATTCTGCTTGTTGGGGACGAAGCCAGCCTGTCGGCTGAGCTGTTGGAATTCATTGCCGATCTTGGGGAAGAGTGGCAACCGCTGACCGCGACCGATGGCCAGAGCGCCATGGGCATCGTTGCCGGCTCGCCGGTGGATGCGGTGATCGTGTGCCCGCAGTTGCCCGATCTCAACGCTACGACACTGCTCGGCCAGATCCGCACGCTGCGCCCTGAAACCATCCGGATCGCGCTGGTGGATGCCGAGCATGGCAACCGCCCGCCGCCGGCGCGCCTGATCGGCGTGGCCCATCGCTTCCTGCCGATGCCGCTGGCCCCGGAGGTCCTGCTCGAAGCCCTGACCAGCCTGGAAGAGCTGCGCGAACTGCTGGACAGCGCGCGCCTGCGCAGCGCCATCGGCCGGATCGAGAAGCTGCCCTCCCCGCCGCATCTGTACCTGACCCTGACCCAGGCGCTTGAGCACGACGACGATACCAACACCGCCGACGTGGCCAAGCTGGTCGCGGCCGACCCGGCCATCGCAGCCAAGGTGCTGCAGCTGTCCAACTCGGCATTCTTCAACAATGGCCGGATCATTTCCGACCTGCGCACCGCCGTGACCCGCCTGGGGCTGTCGACCCTGCGTGATCTGGTCCTGGCCAGCGAAGTGTTTTCCGCGCAGCCGCTGTCCGGTGCCGAGCGCAACTCGCTGCAACAGCGTGCGCTGCTGGCCTCCCGCCTGGCCGCCAAGCTGCTGCCGGAGTCCAGCGCCGAACTGGGCGCCACCGCGGCCCTGCTGGCCGACATCGGCCTGCTGCTGCCGGGCGTACGCAACGAACGCACCGCCGAAGACCCGGCAGAGAATCGCCCGGGTCACGCCGAGGCAGGCGCCTACCTGCTGGGGCTGTGGGGCCTGCCGATGCCGATCATCGAGGCGGTGGCCTTCCACCTGCAGCCGCAGCGCTCGAACACCCGCAGTTTCTGGGTGACCGGTGCGGTGCATGTAGCACTGGCGCTGATCAATGGCGATCCGGTGGACGAGGAGTATCTGCAGCGGGCCGGCGTGCTCAACAAGCTCCCGCAGTGGCGCGATCACGCCAACGCACTGATGGGGCTGGTCGCCAGCGACGCCTGAGTGCGGGGTAAAGCGTTCTCAAAGGATGGCGCGCCCTGTGGCGCGCCATCGTCGTTTCAGCGCTGCGGACAGGCATCCAGCACGCACAAGCGCCACAGGCGCTCGCACATGGCGGCGGAGCCACCGTCGGCGAGGCATTCGATGCGGACCTCTTGGCAGTAACGCCCTCCTGCGCAGACGATCAAGCCGGGCGATGCACTGGCCGCGGTCGCCAGGGAGGCAAGCAGTACAGCGGAAATCTTCTGAGCGAGCGTCATTTTCATATCGATCTCTCAATCGTCCACGATTGGACCGATTGACGGTATCAACTGAATTTACGCCCGAAACGTGAGGCGGATCACCTTTCGCTGAAACTCAGACTTTCCTTACCCCACAACGCAAGGAGGGCGGACCTTGCGGCCCGCCCTCCTTTCTTTTTACGCCATTGCTTCGATGGATCAGAAGCGCTGGGTGTACTTCAGGTAGTAGAACCGACCGATGTCGAAGCCGCCGTAGTAGGAGAAGCTCGAGTTCGGCTGGCTGTACATCACCGGGCCTTCGTGGTTGAACACGTTGTTCGCGCCCGCCGAGATGGTGGCATCCCACGGGGTGGTGTAACGCACCTGCAGGTCATGGAACGTGTTCGAACCGGTGTTGCGCACCGGGATCGCCAGCGTATAGGCCGACGAGTAGCTCGGGTTGTTGCACTCCGGGCCGCCTTCGCGATCGTAGGCGCACTCTTCCTTCAGGCCGGAGTAGTAACGCATGCCCCAGTTGACGCCGAAGTTGCCCAGGCTCCAATCGATGTTCAGGTTGGAACGCACGCGGAAGTTGCCGCCCCAATCGCCGGTGCCCCAGCCAGTGTGCTGCTCGACAGCGGTTTCAGCTTCGTTGTCGCGCTTGTACTCGAGGTAGTCCACATAGGTGGTCTTCCAGTCGATGACGACATTGCCGAAGGACAGTTCCGGCAGACGGTAACGGATACCCAGGTCGTAACCTGCGGTTTCCTGGTAGCCGCCGTTGATCAGCGTACGGGTCACGTCGACGACCTGACCGGAGTCGGTGTCACGGGTGACACGGTCACAGGCGTTGGCGTTGTTCAGCACGTAGCACTGGTTGAGGATCGAGGTGACCGACTCCGCCGCGATGACGTTGTCGATGCGGATCTTCCACCAGTCCAGGCTGACATCCAGGCCCTGCACGAAGTTCGGGCTGTAGACCAGGCCGACGGTCCAGGTCTTGGAGGTTTCCGGCAGCAGGCCATCATTGGAACCGGACAGGTACGGGTAGTTCGACTGTGCACCCGGGCCGGTGGCATCAATGCCACCCGACGCTTCCTGACGGAAGTTGGCCGGCACCGCGCCGCCGCAACGGGCAGCGACGTCGGGGTTGCGCACGGCTGCACCGAAGGCGGTGTCGCACGGGTCGGTGTACTTGTCGAAGCTCTGCGAAGTGCCACCGTACAGGTTGGCGACGGTCGGCGCACGGAAGCCGGTGGCATAGGTGCCACGGACCAGCAGGTCGTCGATCGGCTTCCACTTCAGGCCGAACTTGGAGTTGAACGTGTCACCGAAGGTGTTGTAGTCCGAGTAACGGCCGGCCATATCGACCGACAGTTCCTTGGCGAACGGCAGATCGGCGAGGATCGGCACGTTCAGTTCCAGGTAGAACTCGTCCAGCTTGTAGCCACCGGCGGTCGGCGCACCGGCCAGGTCGGTGCTCAGGCCCGACTGCAGCAGCGCATCCGGGTTGTACTCGGCTTCTTCTTCGCGGTGCTCGTAGCCGGTCGCGAAGGACAGGTCGCCGGCCGGCAGGGTCACGATGGCGCCGCTCAGGTTGGCGCTGTAGACCTTGCTGGTGGTCAGCGAGGTGTCGTGGGTCGGCAGGAACAGGTACTTCTGCAGATCCGGGTTGGACAGCGAACCGTCGGCGGTGGAGCCGTACGGCAGCAGCGGGTTCCACGGGGTGCAGCCGGCGATCGGAGCCGCGGCGGTACCGCACTGGGCAATACCGTTGGCATCCAGGTACGACGGGCCGACGGCATTCTTCACGTTCGGAATGAACAGATTGCCGGTGCCGGTCTTGACGCCCTTGTTCCGGTTGTAAACGTAGCCCACATCCCAGTCGAAGTACTTGTCGGCGAACTCGAACGAGCCTTCCAGACCGCCGCTGAAGCGGAAGGTGTTGAGCTCGGACTTGGTCTGACGCGGCACTTCCCACGTACGACGCATGAAATCAACGTCGGTATCGAGCGGGTTGAAGACGCTGTTGGCGTCCATCTGGGTGTCGTAGGCAGCCGAACGGTACGGGTAGCCGGCGATCTGCTGGAGCGCTTCGCGTTCGGTGTACAGAACGCTGGCGGTACCGCGGATGTTGTCGGTGAAATCGAACTGGCCGTTGGAGAAGACCGAACGACGCTTGATGCCGGTCGACAGGAACATCTGCTGCGACGGGTTGGACAGATCGGCGTTGCCCAGATCGTGGTAATCGCCGAAGTTGTTCGAGGCGCCGCCCGGGTTCAGGACGTAGTTGCCATCATCGGTAACCAGCACGCCCTTCTCGGTGATCGCGCTCCAGCCGTTGGTGTCCTCATCGGTCGGGACCGGATGGCGGTAACCGTTGGCCGAGGCGCTGTAGCGACGGTTCTTGGCCAGAACCGGCTTTTCCTCGCTGTACTCGGCGCCAAGGGTGATCGAACCGCGATCGCCGGTCTGGCCGTACACGAAGTTGTAGGTGGTCTTGTCGCCGTCGCCCTGGCCGTACTGGCCCTTGTAGACGCTGGCTTCCAGACCGTCGAAGTTCTTGCGGGTGATGATGTTCACCACGCCGGCGATCGCGTCGGAACCGTAGATCGCCGAAGCGCCATCGGTCAGGACTTCGATGCGCTCCACGACCGAGGTCGGGATCGAGGCGAGGTCGGTGTAACCGCCGGAGCTGACGCCCATGCGCTTGCCGTCGAGCAGCACCAGCGTGCGCTCCGGGCCGAGGTTGCGCAGGTCGACGTACTGGCCGCCAACTTCTTCACCCGAGGACAGCGCATCGGCGCGGCTGATGGCCGGCGAGCCGGTGGCCGACAGGTTCTGGACGATGTCGGCGACGCTGGTGAAGCCCTGCTTCTCGATGTCGGCGCGCTGCAGCGCGATCACCGGCTGGGCGGTCTCGGTGCTGGCCTGACGGATACGTGAGCCGGTGACCTGGATGCGGTCCAGGTCGGTCGTGCCGCTTGCTTCCTGCGCCGAAGCAAAGGCCGGCGTCAGGGCAAGCGCAATGCCGGCGGGCAGAAGGCCCAGCCGCACTGCGGGAGTACGAAAATTCATTTATCTCTCCGAGGTACGTTAGTAGCGTGTTAAAAACGCCTCGGAAAGTTACGATTGCGTTGCAGTGAATTATTTGCGTGAGACAACCGAAGACTTTGCCGAATCTGGCGAGAGATTCGCACCGGCCTCACGATAGCGTGACGCGGACAGTCCGAAGCGGGCTCGAAACGCCCGTGCGAAGCTGCAGCAGTTGTCAAATCCACTCGCTGCCGCCACCTCGCCCACCATCATGTCCGTGTCGCGCAGCAGATCGGCGGCGCGCTCCAGGCGCAGGCGCGCGGAAAGCGATTGCGGGCTTTCCGCGTACAGGCTCTGGAACGTCTTTGACAGGTACCAGCTGGAGAAATTGGTCAGTTCGGCCAGCTCACCAATGCGCACGACGCGGTGGCTGTTGCCCTCAAGGTACAGACGGGCGCGCTGCATGCGTCCGAAGACCTGGCGCTTGCGGCTGCGCGAACGCCCCGGGCAGCGCTGTACGCCCGTCGCCATGCCCTGCTGCAGGGCGGCCAGATGCAGCAGCACCGGGCGCAGGGCCTGGGTAGGATGGCCAGTGGCCAGGACGTCACGCCACAGCCGCAGGGCGACGCGGGCGTCGCTGCGGCTCATGCTGCCGCGACCCGCGTAGAGACTGCAGTCGGTGAGCTCACCCAGCGCGCGCAGCGCGTCCGGCGCCAGGCTCAGCCCGATGCACAGGCCGTCGCGGCCGGCCTGGACCATGGGGCGGGATTCCTTCTCGAAGGCGATCCACTCACGCTGGCGCAAGCGGAACCGCCCTTCCTTGGACTCGACCCACGCACTGCCCCGCAACTGGATCCACACGGTGAAGGTAGTCCCGGGACTCTGCAGACTGCCCAACCGGGCCACACCCAGACAGGTGGGCAACGGACCGTCGTCAACGACCTTGTCCAGGGAGAGCGATTGACCGCGATCGGCGAGGGAGAGCTGACGCATGACTTCACCAAGAGTTTGCCTTTGCTGGCCTGCAGTCTTGCCAAATCAGGCCGCTGCCTCAGGAAGTCCTGGCGAGATTGATACGAATTCGAGACGAGGACGCCACGAAGAAGTTACGAAGGGTTTTTTGTTTTTAGAATCATAGACTTGACGAACCCCGGAAAGAGCGACGGTACGCGCTCGGGGAGCGACATCACGCCGATGTCAGTGCCATCGGCCACAGCCAGCGCGACATACAGCGCCTCCCCGCCGGGTCCTGCGCTGAATCCATTGCTGGCGCTGAGGCGGTCTGCGTCCAGGCAATGCTCCTGATCGGCGATCGGCTGTGCGATCCGGGTGAACACCGTGGCGCAATCAGAGCGATTGGAAAGATAGTCGATCCCCCCCTGCGCGGACACGGTCCAGGTGCGATACCGCCAGCGCGTGGGGCGATCTTCGCTGATCTGGCGGATGCTCTGTGAACTCAGCGCAGCGTCGGCCTGCCAAAGCCCCCCTGCCGAGAGCCGGGTGAACAATACGCGCTCGCCGGCGACGTCATAACGCGCCTGGGAAACGCCCTCGATGCTGCTGATCAGTCGCCACGGGGTCAGGCTGCGATCGAACAGCGACAGACGCATCCGCTCATCACGGTCGCGTTCCACCACCAGCACCTGCAGCGGATCCTTGCCGTACAGCGCCTGCAATGGCTGGCGCACCGGAACCGGCAGACGCAACGTCTGCTCATCGCGCGGGGAGACCTCATAGATCCCGGGGTTGGCATGCTCATCGCGCCCCAACACCAGCACCCGCTTGCCGTCATGCGACCAGTCCGAGGCCTGGCGCGCTTCGGGCCTGAGGCCCTCGATCGGACGCAACGACTCAGGTCGCTGCAGATCCGCCCACCACAGCGCATAGCTGCCCGAACGGTCCGAAGAAAACACGATCTGCTGACCGTCCGGAGAGACCATGGGCTGCGAGTCACGGCCTCCCGAGGGGAACAGTCGCTGCGGCACACCCAGCCCGCCTGCCTCCACCGGCACACGGAACAAGCCGAACTGGGGGCGCCGATGTACGAAGGCGAGCATGTCGTTCGCCCGGGAAACGGTGGGCGACTGCGCATCGTCAAGACCAACGTCGCGCAGAACGCGCGTATCGGTATCGAGCTCATACAGACGCGATTCGCTGTCGACCCGGCGGCCGAACACGATGTGGCGACTGTCGCCGCGCCAGGCCCAGCCACGAATCTCCGCCGAATCATCGGTCAGCTGCTCCGGACTGCCCCCCTCGGCCGGCATGCGCCACAGATCGCCGATCTGCGGATTGCGCACGAACACGATCCAGCGCCCATCCGGTGAGTACCGCGGTGCATATTCGAAGTTGTCGCTGCCAATGTCGTAGTCGAGCGGCTGCCAGCGGCCGCTGGCGATATCCAGGGTGCGGATGCCGCGCTGCGCATACCGTCCGGACAGCGAGCCGAAGACCAGGCCGCGACCGTCCGGGGTCCAGTCGAAACTGAGCAGCTCAGTGCCGTCGCAACGGGTCACATGGCGCACCGCCCCACCCGTCGCACTGGCGATCAACACCTCGCAGCTTTCGGCCGGGCCGAACCGGGCGAACGCGATCTCACGGCCATTGGGCGACCAGCTCGGGAAGCGGTCGGACATGCCCGTGGGCGGCTCGACCAGCACGCGTGCTGGTGCATTACCGGAGGTCTGCACCTTGATGACACTGCCCGGTCGGCTGGGCACATCGGCTTCATAGGCGATCTGCGATCCATCCGGGGACAGCGTGGGATACGTTTCAAATCCTGCCGTGGCGGTAATCAGGCGATACGGGCGTTGAGGACTGCCGATCACCCGCGTGCCGTCCTCCACCGCGGCCTCGACCGCTGAGGCCGGCGGATCGCGTTGCATCAGCATGGCGGCCATCACCAGCAGCGCCACCACCATCACCAGCCCGACGACCATGACCGCGTAGCGGCGGATGCGCCGCCGACGACGTTTGATCGGGTCCTGCGGGGGCGGTGCATGCGGCAGTGCCGCCGGTACGTGCGCGGCGGCGAGCACAGGCGTGGAGGCCGACGGCAGCGCGGGCTCGAGCAGCAGCACAGGTGCGGCATCGTCGACCACGCTGACCGGCATCAGCAGGCGGTAACCGGTCTTGGCAATGGTTTCGATATAGGGTTCGGCCGCATCGTCATCAGTGGCGAAGGCCTTGCGCAGCTGGGTGACCGCCTGGGTCAGCACGTCGTTGGTCGGCAGCGTATCCGGCCAGACCTCCGCAAACAGTTCATCACGGGTAACCACCGCCCCTGGAGAACGCAGCAGCGCCTTGAGAACACCCAATGCTTTGGGTGTCAGTCGACGTGGGCGACGCAGGCCTTCGCTCATCACTTCCCGCGAGGAGAGAGTAACGAGGAAGTCGCCGATTCGAATCACATCGGCGGAGGGGCGCTCACTGTCGTTGCTGATCATCCAGGACACGAGGAAAATGCAAAAAACCACTGGAATTCACGCGAACGTCACAATCGATACACGAGGACGAACCGCCAGATTCCGCACACGCCATCGGCGCAAACCGCAAAAACACCGAGGCGCGCGAATACTAGCCTATGCCGGTTAACCGCGCCTGTGCGTGCGGCCGACAACAGGCTCTCTCTCGCCGATGAATTCACATAAAACGCGTCAACATTCGCGCCTTCTGGCGCGAATTTTTTATGTTGGATTCAGTTTCGTGCACGGGTCAGCATGGTGAGTCCCACCAGCCGCGAGACCACCAACGCCACGTACATCACGCCTGCGAACTGCTCCAGCATCACCAGCGCGCGCGCCTGGGAATGGATGGGTACCACGTCGCTCAAACCGACCCCGGACAGCAAGCTGAAGCTCAGATAAAGCAGCTCCATCCAGGTGCGCAGTTCGCTCTCGCTGGCCGCCACGAAACTGCCCGGGTACCACTGCTGGCATACCGCGAAAGCGAAGGCGAAGGCCCACGCCAACAGCGTGAAGGTGGCTCCCGCCGCGAACAGCTCATCGCGGGTCACCTTGTGGTCCTGGAGCATGTAGGCGATCAGGCTGCCCGCCGTATAGAAATACAGCAGGCATTCCAGCAGCTGCGCGGTGGTGA
>DMZT01000255.1 GCA_003484865.1 Stenotrophomonas sp. | reverse complement strand
TCACGCCCGAGGCGATCGGGTCCAGCCCGGTCAGCGGCTCGTCGTAGATCATCAGCGGCGGGTCCAGTGCCAGCGCGCGGGCCAGGGCCACACGGCGCGCCATGCCGCCGGACAGCTCGCGCGGCCAGGCATCGGCAGCGGCCAGCAGGCCGACCGCGTGCAGCTTCATCTGCACCAGGCGGCGCAACACGGGCTTGGGCAGGCGGGTGTGGGTGCGCAGCGGCAGGGCCACGTTCTCGGCCACGGTCAGATCGGTCAGCAGGCCGTTGCCCTGCAGCAGCACGCCCACGCTCTTGCGCATCTCCAACAGCGCGCGTGCGCCGGTCGGGATGGGCTGGCCGAACAGGGTGACCTCGCCGGCAACCGGCCGCAGCTCACCGGTCAGCGCGGCCAGCAGGGTGGACTTGCCACTGCCCGACGGGCCGAGCACGGCGGTGATGCTGCCGCGCGGAACGGTCAGCGAAACGTCGCGCAGGATCGTACGTCCGCCGCGGTCGATGCGGACGTTGGACAACTGCACCAGACTCTCTTCGGAAACCGTCATGGGCGCCATTAACAAAATTCCAACGTTGTAAGATCGTGGTGAACGGCTGAACATAACCGAACTGCACCGTGCAGTATTGTCGCACGGGCAGGTGAGGGCAGCGCCCCGACGGCCACGCCGTGGGCTGCAACACAGCGTGTCGGGCCGGTATCGGCCATGGTCTCTTCCGTGTCCTGACACCCGTCAGCGCTGCGTTCGTGCGCGGGCTGCGGCACACTCCTGCGATGACCGACGCCGCTTCAGACTTCCGCCTGTACCACTCCAACTCGCTCGATGTGCTGGCCGCCCTGCTGGCCACGACGCTGCGCACGCCCGTGCCGGGCCAATCGATCCTGGTGCCGGAGGTGGTCCTGATCCCGCAGGTCGCGATGCGCCGCTGGCTGCAATCGACCCTGGCGGCCGAGTATGGCATTGCCGCCAATCTCGAGTTCCTCACCCCCGGCGAGCTGGTCGCCCGCGCCCTCAACGCCAACGTGCCCGGCGAACATGACGATCTCAATGCCGAGGGCCTGCGCTGGGGACTGTATGCCGCGCTGCGCGACCCGGTGCTGATGGCGCAGCCGCCGATGGCGGCCCTGCAGGCCTACCTGTCCGCGGCCGATCCGCTCAAGCCGTGGGCGCTGGCCGCCGAGCTGGCGGCGGTGTTCGAGAAGTACCAGGCCTGGCGTCGCGATTGGCTGCTGCGGTGGGAGGCCGGCGCGGCACCGAACGACCCGCAGGCGATCCTGTGGCGGCATATCGCCAGCGGCAAGCAGTACCGTGCGCGCCGCATCGATGCCTATCTCGCCCGTTTCGAGGGCGCCGGCCAGCCGCTTCCGCAGGGCCTGCCGGCGCGGGTGTTCGCCTTCGCCACGCTCAACATCTCCCCGGACGTGCTGCGGGTGATGGCCACCCAGGCGCGGGTCGGCACGATGCACTTCTATCTGCCCACGCCGACCCAGGCCTACTGGGGCGATCTGCAGACGCTGGGCGAGAAGCTGCGCAGTGGCGCGCCCGATCCGTTCGGCGAGGCGGCCGGCGAGAACCGCCTGCTGCAGGCCTGGGGCGCGGCGGGCCGCGACTTCATGGCGGTGCTGGGCAGCTACGAGGTCGTGCACCCCTCCGGTGAGATCGCCGCCTACGACGATCCCGAAGAGGACGCGCGCCCGGACATGGACGCCGGTGGCCTGTCCGACAGCCTGCTGCATCGCCTGCAGCGCGACCTGTTCCACCGCCGCGGGCAGCCCGCCGGCCCTCTGCGCGAGGCACTGCGCTACGACGACCCGAGCCTGCAGGTGCATGCCTGCCATACCCGCCTGCGCGAGCTGCAGGTGCTGCACGACCAGCTGCGCGGCCTGCTCCAGGACCCGCGCTTCGATCCGCCGCTGCAGGCGCGCGACATCGCGGTGCTGGCGCCGGACATCGATCCCTACGTGCCCTACCTGGAAGCGGTGTTCGGCGGGCGCGGCGGCGGCGATGACCACATTCCCTATGCGCTGGCCGACACCAGCCCGCTGGCGGGTGAACCCCTGGCCGATGTGTTCGTGCACCTGCTCGGGTTGCCGGTCTCGCGCTTCGGCTTGAACGAAGTGCTGGATCTGCTCGCCAGCGCGCCGCTGGCCGAAGCGGCCGGTCTGGATGCGGCGGCGTTCGACCGCCTGCACGATTGGCTGCAGGCCGCCGGCGCACGCTGGGGGCTGGATGCGACCCATCGCGGCCAGCACCAGGCCCCGGTCGATGATGCCTTCACCTGGCAGTTCGCACTCGATCGCCTGCTGCTCGGCCATGCCAGCGGCAGCGACGGCGACATCGCCGGGGTCGCGCCGTGGCCGGAGCTGGAAGGCAGCGCGCTGGATGCGCTGGACCGCCTGCTCGGCCTGCTGCGGGTGCTGGCGCGCTACCAGAAGGCGTTGGGAGAGGCGATGTCGCCTGGCCAGTGGCGGCAGCGTCTGCTGGGGCTGCTCGATGCGCTGCTGCCGGCGCCGCCGCAGGCCGCCAACAGCCAGCGCGCGCTGGAGCGGCTGCGCAAACTGATCAACGAGTTCGCCCGTGACGCCGACATCGCCGGCTTCGAGGGCGACGTGCCGCCGGAGGTGCTGCGCGCGCATTTCGCCGGCGTGCTTGCCCAGGCCGATACACGTGCGCCGCTGCTGACCGGCGGCGTCAGCTTCGGGCGGATGGTGCCGATGCGCCTGCTGCCGTTCCGGGTGATCTGCGTGCTGGGCCTGAACGATGGCGATTTCCCGCGCCGCGACCCGGCTGCCGGGCTCAACCAGCTCACCGCCGAACTGGGCACCGACAAGCGCCGGCATGGCGACCGTTCGCTGCGCGAGGACGACCGCTTCCTGTTCCTGCAGCTGTTCGCCTCGGCGCAGGACGTGTTCTACCTGAGCTACCTGGGCGCCGATCCGCGCGATGGCAGCGTGCGCGAACCCTCGGTGCTGGTCAGCGAGCTGATCGATGCCGCTGCCGAGTACCACCTGGATCCGCCCGCGGCGGCCAAGCGGATGACGGTGCGGCACTCGCTGCAGCCGTTCGCCCCGGCGGCATTCGGTGGCGGTGAGGAACCGCGACGTTTCAGCTACCGCCAGCAATGGCACCCGGCCGCCGGCTCGCTTGGCGGCGCACGGCGCGCGCTGGCACCCTGGTTCGCACGGCCCCTGCCGCCGATGGACAGCGTTGCGGGCGAGGCCGAACTTAGCGTGGATGCGCTGCGTCGCTTCCTCATCGATCCGGCCAGCCAGTTCCTCTCGCAACGGCTCGGCCTGCGCCTGCCCGACGACGTGGACAACGCCGAGGATGTGGAGCCGCTGGTGATGGCGGCGCGCGGTGGCGATACCGTACTGCTGCAGCAGGCGGTGATCGAGGCCACCCTCGACGAGGAGGCCGCGCCGCTCTACCCCCGGCTGCGCGCGCGTGCGCTGCTGCCCTCCGGTGCACTGGGCGAGCGTCAGTTCGCGCTGCTGCAGGCGCAGACCGAACCCTACGCACAGGCGCTGGCGCAGTGGCAGGCCGGTACCGCTGCCGGCAGCCGCCGCTACGACGTGGATATCGACGGGGTGCGCCTGCATGGCCGGGTCGAGGGCCTGCACCCGCATGGCCTGGTGCGCCTGCGCCCGGGCCCGCTCACTGGCCGCGCCGCGATCCGCCAGGGCCTGGACTGGCTGCTCGCCAACGCCGCCGGTGACCCACAGCCACTGGTCCAGTTCCACGACGCGGGCGATGACGGGCTCGGCCCGCACACGCTGCC
>DMZT01000256.1 GCA_003484865.1 Stenotrophomonas sp. | reverse complement strand
CCGAGCAGGGTGCACGACGACGTGTCCAGCAGGGCGCACGATGACCGCCCACAAACAACAACGGCGCCCGAAGGCGCCGTCATCATGCAGATCAGATCCAGCCCGATCAGAACTTCGCGTCGAACTCCGCCGCGTAGCCCGTATTGACCAGCACCTTCTGCAGCGCATCGCTGATCTTCACATTGCCAGCCACGATCTGCTGCGTCTCCGGACCACGGCTGTCCATACGGGCCGGCGTAGCGCCCTTGAAATCGCAGACGCGGCCACCGGCCTCGCGGACCAGCAGCACACCGGCGGCGATGTCCCAGGCCTTCACACCGGCCTCGAAGTACGCATCGGCACGGCCACAGGCCACATAGGCCAGGTCCAGTGCCGCCGAACCGGTGCGGCGCACGTCTTCGGCCTGCACCAGCAGCGCATCGACGGCCTTCAGCTGCGCGCTCGTGCGCTGACGCTCACGCGGTGCAAAACCGGTATGGATCATCGCGCCGCCCAGATCCTTGCGCTCGGCAATCCGGATACGGCGGTCATTGAACACCGCGCCCGCACCACGGCTGGCGGTGAACAGCTCATTGCGAAGCGGATCGAAGATCACCGCGTCGATCGGCTCACCGTTCTCGACCAGGGCGATGGACACACAGTAATGCGGGAAGCCACGCAGGTAGTTGCTGGTGCCGTCCAGCGGATCGATGACCCACATGTAACGGTTGACCGACTGCACGCCACCTTCTTCACCCATGATCCCGTACTCGGGATAGGCGCGCTTGAGTTCCTTGACGATGACCTTTTCCGCATCTGCATCGACTTCACTGGCATAGTCCATGCGGCCCTTCTGCACGACGTTCAACGCCTCGAGCTTGTTGATGTTGCGCAACAGGACGTTGCCGGCGAGGCGGGCGGCCTTGACCATGACGGTGACGGCGGGTTTCTGCATGGCGAAAAGCTCCCGTAAAGGCAGAGTAGGGGTTTGGCGGGGGAAAAGAGCGGTCCCGGCGCAGAGGCCGGTCGCACAGTTTACCATTTGTCGCTGTCCTGCTCGCATTTGGCCTGTTCATGTCCGTAGAAACCGCTCCCGCCCGCATCCGCTTTGTCCTGGTCGGCACCCAGCACCCCGGAAACATGGGGGCGGCCGCACGCGCCATGAAAACCATGGGCCTGGGCCGCCTGGTCCTGGTCGCCCCTGAAAAACCGCTGGATGAAGAGGCCTTCCGCCGCTCGGCCGGTGCCGAAGACGTCCTGGGCGACGCGCCGGTGGTGGCGACCCTGGCCGAGGCCGTGGCCGACTGCCGCTTCGTGCTGGGCTGTACCGCCCGCTCGCGCCGGGTCCAGCTGGAAGAGCTGCTGCCGGCCGTGGCTGCCCAGCGCGTCCTGGCCAAGGCCGCCGAGCCGGCCGAAGTGGCCTTCGTGTTCGGCCGTGAACGCACCGGCCTGACCAACGAAGAGCTGCAGCTCTGCCACGCCGCCGTGCATATTCCGTCCAACCCGGACTTCAGTTCATTGAACCTGGCCGCCGCTGTCCAGGTGCTGGCCTATGAAGTGCGCATGGCCATTCTCGGCGCGGCCGATGCCCCGGTTGCCGTCCCGGCCGACCCCGGCTTCGGCGAAGCGCCGGCCAGTCATGCCCAGGTGGAAGGCCTGTTCGGCCAGCTGGGTGACACCTTGGATGAGATCGATTTCCACAAGGGCCGTGCCCCCGAATCGGCGATGCGCAAGCTGCGCCGTCTGTTCCTGCGCACCGAATTGAGCGAACAGGAAGTGCGCCTGCTGCGCGGCATCCTCTCCGACGCACAGCGCATGGCGCGATTGGCGACGAATAAGCCCCTGTAAGCTGACGCAGTTCTCATTTTTTCGGGTAGTCTGTCTCGATTCCTTGGGGGGAGTGATGGGCTTGTCGGGACTGCGAAGGCTGCTGCAGAGCGTAGTGCTGTGTCTGGCCATCGCCGCGATGACCGGCCCGGTGTGGGCCGGCCCAGCGCAGGTGCTGGTGCTGGGCCGGATCAGCGACGACCCCAGGTCACACTATGCGCAACTGCAGCCCCTGCTCGATTACGTGATTCCGCGCATGCACGATGTTGGTATCACCGAAGGCCGCATCCTGATGGCGCGCGACACCCAGCAGATGGGCAGTTACCTGCGCCGCGGCCGTGTCGACTGGGTCACCGAGACCTCCGGTACTGCCGTCGCGCTGGGGTTGCGCAGCGGCGCCAGGCCGCTGCTGCTGACCGAGCGCAGCGGCGTTCGCGACTACCACACCGTGTTTTTCGTGCGCCGCGACAGCCCCATCCAGACGCTGGAAGACCTGCGTGGGCATACCCTGGCGTTGCAGAACGTAGCCTCCACCAGCGCGTATCTGGTGCCGGTGATGACCCTGCTGCAGCACGGCGAGACGCCGGAAATCCTGGCCTCGATCGGCGATGTCGCCGCACCGGATACGGTGGGTTACGTGTTCGCGCGGTCGGAATCGAACATCGCCACGTTCGTCCACAAGGGGCTGGTCGATGCCGGTGCGGTGAGCAGCGTGGACTGGTCCGATGCCAAACGCATTCCGGCCAATTTCCTGCGCGATTTCCGCATCATCCATCGCACCGAACCGTATCCGCGTGCGGTCGAAATGGTGCGTGACGACCTGGATCCGAAGGTGCGCGACCGGTTGCAGCAGGTTCTGCTGGATGCCGCATCGGATCCGCAGGCGCAGCCGGCATTGATAACATTTTTTGGTACGTCCGGGTTCCACCGGGTGGATGCGCAGATGCAGCACCGGCTGGATGAATTGAAACAAGGCTTGACGCGCGTGCGGATGGAAGTGGAATGAGTCGCTTGGGTTCGGGAATGCAGGCCCGCTTCGTGCTGGCGATGGGCGGCGCGATGCTGGTCGTGGTGGCGATCGTGGCCGTGGTGCTGGGGCGCCAGGCGACGATGCAGGGGGAGGTGCAGCACCTCAGCGGGACGGTCATCCATGACCTGTTCGACCGCAGTGTGCGCAGCCGGGGCGAAGCGCTGGCGCGGGAGCTGTCCGATGCGCTGGCCAATCCGCTCTATTACAACGACCTGGAGCAGGTCGGTGCGCTGGTGCGCAATACCTCGCGGCAGCAGGTGGTGCGCTATGTGCTGGTGTTCGATGACAACGGCAGGCTGATCCACGACGGCACGCTGGACGTGCTCGAGTTTGGCCAGCCGATGACCGATCCGCTCGCAGCGGGCGCGGCCGGCGCGCGCGGGCTGGTGGTGCAGCAGTCGCCCAAGGTGCTCGACAACGCGATGCCGATCATGATCGGCAACCAGCGGATCGGCGGCGTGCGCGTGGGCATGGCGCTGGACGATGTGCAGGCCATGGAGCAGCAGGCCAACCAGACCCTGGGCGACCGCCTGCAGCAGGTCGGCAAGCGGCACCTGGGCTGGCTGCTGCTGATGCTCGGCCTGCTGGTCGGAATCGGCTCCGTGGTGATCATCTACGTGCAGCGCACCCTGGTCACGCCGATCCGCTGGCTGGCCGGCGCCGCCCGCCAGATCGAGGCCGGCGATTACACCCTGCAGATGCCGGAGATCCGGCGCCAGGATGAGGTGGGGGAGCTGATGCGCGCGTTCGGTCGCATGAGCCAGGCGATTGCCCGGCACGACCGTGAGGTGCGGCACATGGCCTATACCGACGCCCTGACCGGGCTGACCAACCGGCTGGCCTTCCGCGAGGCGCTGGATCATCGCTTGATGGCGGCACGGGCCTCCGGGCATCGGCTGGGGCTGTTGTTCGCTGACATGGACGATTTCAAGCGCGTCAACGACACGCTGGGCCACGAGGCCGGTGACGAGGCCTTGCTGCAGTTCGCGCAGCGGATCAGCGCGGCGGTGGCCCAGGCCGGTGGGGATGAAGCGCTGCTGGCGCGCTTCGGTGGCGATGAGTTCGTGATCCTGATCGGTGACGGCGATGTTCCTGCCGGCGCCCGTGAGCTGGCCGAGATTCTCGTGCGTGAGCTGGGCAAGCCGCTGGTGGTGCAGGGCCGCGAGCTGTTCCTGGGCACCTCGATCGGCGTGACCCTGTTTCCCGATGATGCCGCCGATGCCACCACGCTGCTCAAGAACGGCGACATCGCCATGTACCAGGCCAAGATGGCGGGCAAGAACTGCTACCGGTACTACAGCCGGGCCATGGATCACGCGGTCGAGCGCCGCGTGCACATGGAACAGGAGCTGCGCGGCGCCTGGGAGCGCGGCGAGCTGCGGCTGGCCTATCAGCCGATCTACCGGACCCGCGACCGCCGCATGGTCGGCGTGGAGGTGCTGCTGCGCTGGCAACACCCCACCCTGGGCACGATTCCGCCCTCGGTGTTCATCGAAGTGGCCGAGCAGAGTGGCCTGATCGAAGTGATCGGCCCCAAGGTGCTGCGCGCGGCCTGTACCGAGGCGGTGCAGTGGCCGCCGGGTGCCGATGGCGAAGGCCTGTTCGTCTCGGTCAACGTGTCACCGCGCCAGCTGCGCGGTGGCGAGCTGCCGACGCTGGTCGCCGACTGCCTGCGCGACACCGGCCTGCCGGCCTCGCGCCTGCACCTGGAGCTGACCGAAACCGCCGTGATCGGCGATGAAATGCTGGCTGCCGCGCTGCTGGACAAGCTGCACCGGACGGGCGTCAAAGTCTGGCTGGACGACTTCGGCACCGGCTTCTCCGGCCTGAGCCACCTGCGCCAGGTGCCGGTGGACGGGGTCAAGATCGACAAGAGCTTCGTGGCCGACATGCAGCGTGACCCGGACGATCTGGCGTTGACCACGGCGATCATCGCCATGGCCCATGCACTGGGGATCACCGTGGTGGCCGAAGGCATCGAGCAGGAAGTGCAGTTCGATCTGCTGGCCCAGCGCGGCTGCGACCTGGCCCAGGGCTACTGGTTGAGCCACCCGGTCAGCGCCACGGACGTGGTGCAGCTGCTCGAGGCTGGCAGCTGATCAGACCGGGCGCTTGCTGCTGTCGCCGGAGATCTCGCGGACCAGCTTGGGGACCAGGTAGCCGGACAGGCGTGCGGTCAGCTGCGCATGCAGGTCCTTGGCGGTGTCGTCGGCCACTTCGAAATGGGCCACGCCTTCGACCCGGTCCACCTGATACAGGTAATAGGGCAGCACGCCCGCCGCGAAACTGCGCTCGCTCAGCGCCTGCAGCGCCTCGATCGAATCGTTGACCCCGCGCAGCAGCACCGCCTGGTTGAGCAGGGTGGCACCGGCCTCACGCAGGCGCGCCATCGTGGCGTCCACCGATGCGTCGAATTCATTGGCGTGGTTGGCATGGATCACGAACGCCACCGGCCACGGCAGCGAGCCGATCCACTGCACCAGCGCGTCGTCCACGCGCTCGGGCAGCACCACCGGCAGGCGGCTGTGGATGCGCAGGCGGCGCAGGTGCGGAATCTGCTTCAGGGCCTGGGTCAGCTCCACCAGCTTGTGGGTGGCCAGCGAGAGCGGGTCGCCGCCGGACAGGATCACCTCGTCGATGTCCGGGTCCTGCGCGATCGCATCCACGGCATCGCGCCAGCCCTCGCGGGCCGCGTTCTCGGTGCCGTAGTCGAAATGGCGGCGGAAACAGTACCGGCAGTTGATCGCGCAGCTGCCGGTGGTGACCAGCAGGGCGCGGCCGCGGTACTTCTGGATGACCCCGGTGGCCTTCTTGGCCGCCCCGTCGCCCACCGCATCCAGGCTGAAGCCGGGCACGACCTTCAGTTCGTCGGTGATCGGCAGGACCTGGCGGAGCAGGGGGTCATGCCGGTCGCCATGACGCATCCGGGCTGCAAAGCCTTGCGGCACACGCACCGCGAACTGGCCGGCCGCCTCGTCCGAAACGCCCAGTTCCGCCGGATCCAGCCCCAACTGGCGCAGCAGCTCGCGCGGGTCGCGGATCGCCTCGCGCCACCGTTGCTGCCAGCGGACGGGGGCGGCCAGGGGCGTGGCGGAAAGCTGCATGGAATGGGGGCCTGCGGTTATCATGTGGGTCAGAAATATCGAGTCACCCCACCGGTGTCGGTGGGATTTCCCATTCTATCCGGCTCGCCGCGCCTGCGCGGCGTTTGCCCATTCAGGAGTTTCAGCATGGCCACTGTTGGCATGAACGACGTCAAGAACGGGATGAAGATCCTGGTCAACAATGAACCAGCGGTCATCACCGAGACCGAATACGTCAAGCCGGGCAAGGGCCAGGCCTTCACCCGCATGAAGTACCGCTTCATCAAGTCGGGCCGCGTGGTCGAAATGACCATGAAGGCCACCGATGACGTGGAGAAGGCCGACGTTGTGGATACCAACATGGACTTCATGTACAGCGACGGAGAGTTCTGGCACTTCATGGACCCCGAATCCTTCGAGCAGGTCCAGGCCACCAAGGCCGGCATGGGCGGCGCCGAGAAGTGGCTGAAGGGCGAAGAGTCCTGCATCGTCACCCTGTGGAACGGCGAGCCGATCTTCGTCCAGCCGCCGAACTTCGTGGAACTGAAAATCACCGAAACCGATCCGGGCGTCCGTGGCGACACCTCGGGCGGCGGCGGCAAGCCGGCCACCCTGGAAACCGGCGCCGTGGTCCGCGTGCCGCTGTTCGTCAACCAGGATGAAATCATCAAGGTCGACACCCGCTCGGGCGAATACTCCGCACGCGCAGGCAAGTAATCCGGCAAAGCCGGATTACGGTAGAGCCGACCGTTGGTC
>DMZT01000092.1 GCA_003484865.1 Stenotrophomonas sp. | reverse complement strand
ACCCCATGGGTGGCTGCACGGTGCCAGACCGCGGGCAGCCACCCATGAGGCGGCTCTACGCTTCCATGGGCCACCGCGACCACGCGTGCGGGTACTCCCCCAGCGCACTGGCCAATCCCGCACGTATCGGGTTGGCGAGGATGTACAGCGCCTGACGGCGCAAGGATTCCTCATTTCTCACGGCGTGGTCGAAGTACCCGTGCTGCCAGAGCTTTCCCGTTCGCTGCAGACGCTCATTCAACAATCGGCTGCTGCGTGATTTGAACAGCAGCATGCAGCGAGCCAAGGTGGCTTGCCGCAGTTGGATCAACCAATGCACGTGGTCCGGCATTACCACCCAAGCTAACGTGCAACTGACCCCGCAACGATCCATGTAACGCAGCGTGTCGATGATTACTTCTGCATTGAGGGGATCCTCGAACCACTTGCGCCTGTCGTGCGTGGTGGTGGTGAGCGCGTAGCAATACCCTGGATGCGAGTATCGGCCGCGTTGGAGGCGTGGGCTGGCCATCGCACGAGGGTGCGTTGACCGGGGCGTGGAGCCCATCGGTGGATGGCGCGCGTGTGCGTCGGTATGTCCCCATGCCCGGGCCACAAGCAGCCACGCATGGCGTGGCTCTACCCGTCGTCGCGTGCCAACAGACTGCCCGCATACAGCGCGGCCAGCAGCAGCGTGAGGCCGCCCCAGAAGGTCGAGTAGAACGCCAGATGGGTATTGAGCGGGAACACCGTCACCGCCAGCGCGAGCATCGCCGGGCGCGCGCGCTCGCGGGCCTCGGGGGGTGCAAAACGCCACGCGCGCCACGCCTGGGCCACGGCCGCCAACCACAGCAGCAGGCCGAGGAGGCCGGTTTCGGCGAGGATCTCGAGCACGATCTGGTGCGCGTGCAGTGCTGGGCCGGCGCCCCACACTTCCTGGGCGGCCGGGTCCGGATTGCACGCGGGGTAAGCGTCGCGGAAACCACGCGCACCGACGCCGTTGATCGGATGCGCCTCGATCATGCAGGTTGCTGCGGCCCATATCTGGGCGCGGCCGGACAATGCCTGATTGACGCCGTCGTTCTCACCTTCCCACGCCATGGCGGTGCGCGCGACCCGGTCACCGACCTGGGGCACGCTCACGGTGAGGACGATCGCCGCCACCGCGCCGACCGCAACGCAGGCCAGCAGCCCGCGCACGCCGATCAGCCGCCAGCCGGAGAGCACCAGCACCAGGGCATAGGTCAGCCACGCCGCGCGCGAACCGGCCAAGACCAGCACGACCCCCACTGCGGCGGCCACCAGTGACCAGCCGAGAATGCCGGCACGCCGTGAGGCGGCGAACAACAGGAACGGCGAGAGGCTGGCCAGCACCTGGCCGAATTTGAGGTTGCACGGGCCGAGCACGCCGCTGAGGCGATCCACCGCCGCCATCTCCTGCGGTGAACACAACCCATGGCCGCTGACCGCCCACTTGAGCTGATCCATTGACCAGAACAGCGGGCTGCTGCCGACGATCGCCTGTGCCAGCGCATCCACCGTCCACAGCCCGGTGATCACCGCCAGCCCGCCCAGCGTCAGCGCGCGCCGCTGCGGAGTCGCCACGGCGATCGCCACCAGCCACATGAACGGCAGATAGCGCAGGCCGGCGGCCGCCTTGCGCCACGCAGTGCCGGGGTCGATCGCATCGAAGGCGGAAAATGCCTGCGGCAGCCAGTAACCCAGGAACAGGATGCTGGTCAGTGCCCACGCAGGACTGCTCAGCAGACGTTGCTTGCCCTGCAGGCGCAGCTGCACCATGCGCACCGCCGCGTACAGCGCGCCCAGCACCAGCACGCCCTCGGCGATGCCGGGCAGCGGCCACAACGCGACAAACGCAATCACCCACCACGGCGCCCAGCGGCCCGCACGGGAGCCCGGCGAACCGGGAAGGACGGTGGGCTCAGCCGATGAGGGAGGTATAGAGCTGGAGCGTGTCACGCTGCATGGCCTGCAAGGTAAACGGGATCCGCGTCGGCAGTGAGGGCGGCTGCAGCAGCAACTGCTGCGCGCGCGCCAGCAGTGCATCGGCGTCGCCCAAGGGTACCGCGCCGGAGGGTTGCAGCTGAGTCAACAACTCGCCGACGCCGCCATGGTTCCAGCCCAGCACGGGGCGGCCCACCGACAGCGCTTCGACCACGGTGCGGCCAAACGCTTCGGCCTTGTCCGAGAGCTGCAGCACCAGATCACTGGCCGCATAGGCCTGCGCGATGCGCGAGGTCGGCGCGGTCATCAGCACGGCATCGAACACACCCAGGCTGCGCGCCTGGGCGTCCAGTTCGGCGACATAGGATTCGCGGCCCGGCTCGCGCGTGCCCGGCATCCACAGCTTGGCCGGCACGCCGGCGGCATGTAGTCCTGCCAGCAGGCTCAGCGCGTGGCGATGCCCTTTCAGGCGGGTGCCACGGCCAGGCAGCAACAGCAACGGTGCCTCGCCGACCAGCGCGGGATGCTGCTCGGCCACGGCCAGGCGCGCACGCCGATCCTGCCGGCCCACGCGCGGGAACTGCGCGACATCGACACCACGGGGTATCACCTGCAGGCGCTCGGCCGGCACACTGGGGTAGTGCGCGCGCACGAACTCACGCACGCTGTTGGACACGCAGATCACGCGCTCGCCGCTGGTCATCACCGCGCTGTAGCGACCAGGCGAGTTGAGCCCGTGCACGGTGGTGACCCAATGTGGGCGTGTCGCCGCCGGCAGATTGCGCACGGCGTACAGGCCCAGCCAGGCCGGCAGCCGCGAGCGCGCATGCACGATGTCCGCGCCCACCTCGTTGAACAGGTTGCGCAGGGTCAGCACGTGGCGCAGCGTCAGCAGCGATTTGCGGCCGATATCCAGGGTCAGGTGTTCGGCGCCACTGGCGAGCAACGGCTCGACCAGGCGCCCACCGGCGGACACGACGATGGCCCGGTGGCCGGCGGCAACCAGGGCGGAGGCGATCTCAAGGGTGGAGCGTTCGACCCCGCCGGAGTGCAGCGCCGGCAGCAGCTGCACCACGGTCAGTCGGCGCACAGTGTGGTCCGCGGATCAGTCGGCGAGCACGAACACGGCGCCGCAGTACGGGCACGCGGCCTCGCAGTTGGGCTCGTCTTCGATCGGCAGGTACACGCGCGGGTGCGAGTTCCACAGCGCCATTTCCGGCGTCGGGCAGCTCAGCGGCAGGTCGCTGCGGTGCACGGTGTAACGCTTCTCGGCATTGGCGGGCGCGGTGGCGGTATGGCTCATGGCGTGGACACACAAAGGGGGGGTTGCGAGACCGCCGATTCTAGCATCTGGCGGCCGCCGAAGGCCGCTGCACCCCGCCGGGCACGGCGCGGCGCCGATCACGGCATCCTAGCGGCCACCGGTGTTTTTAAATCGATCCAAATTCATTGTCAATAATGGGCGTTGAAACGAATTTGCCGGATTTAGATCGAACTAATTTCACTTGTCAGGGCCAGTTGTCGTGATGCAGGATCGTCCGGGTACCGATCATCGACCCGATCGCCTGCCCGCCCCCCACCGGACATGCATCGCCTCTTTCCTGCCGTCTGCCGACGGCTGGGGCGACGCCGTCCGCCGTGGCCATCGATGCGGGTCCTGCCTGCCGCCTGCCCTTCCCGGGAGACCCTTGCATGACCCTGTCCGACCTGCGCCCCGCCCGCCGCGCCCTTCCCCTCGCCCTGGCCCTGGCCTGCGCCTCGATCGCCCTGCCGGCTGCCGCGCAGGGCCTGCAGACCTCGTTCGAGCCGGGTCAGCCCGCCCCGGCCGCCGGCGACGGCGCGCTGCAGGTGCGGATCGGCACCGGGCCGGTGGCGCCCTATGCCGCCAAACCCGGCGTCGGCTACAGCG
>DMZT01000097.1 GCA_003484865.1 Stenotrophomonas sp. | reverse complement strand
TTCCGATCGTGGGGCTCATTCGGCCAACAGATGCCGCCCCGCTGCCTGCGCATGCAGCGTCGTCGTATCGAACACCGGCACCGTTGCATCCTGCGCGCCGACCAGCAGCATGATCTCCGTGCAGCCCAGGATGATGCCCTGTGCACCGCGGTCCACCAGTCGCTGCATCGCCGCCCGGTAGGTCTCGCGCGACGCCGGCAGCACCTGCCCCTGCACCAGCTCGTCATAGATGATCCGATGCACCGCCGCGCGGTCATCGGCCTCGGGAATCAGCACCTGCAGGCCATGCGCCTGGGTGAGCCGGCCCGTGTAGAAATCCTGCTCCATGGTGAACGCGGTGCCCAGCAACCCCACCCGTTGCAGCCCGGCGGCCTTGATCGCCGCTGCCGTGGGATCGGCAATGTGCAGCAGCGGAATCGCGATCGCCGCCTGCACCGCGTCGGCCAGGCGGTGCATCGTGTTGGTGCAGATCACGATGGCCGTCGCACCCGCACCCTGCAGGCGCTGGGCCGCATCGATCATCCGCTCGGTGGCGGTGTCCCAGTCGCCGGCATGCTGCAGCGCCTCGATCTCAGCGAAATCGAACGACCACAGCAGGATCCGGCCCGAGTGCAGGCCGCCCAAGGTGTCGCGCACCTGCGCGTTGATCAGCCGGTAGTAGTGGGCCGAGCTTTCCCAGCTCATGCCGCCGATCAGGCCAACGATGTGGGCCATGGGAACCTCCGGATTCCGCCCGATGCGGGCACCCGGCGAGACTAGCCCACGCCGCCGGATGCTGCAGCCGGCCAGATCCCGGCAAGCCCGCGCGCGGCCAGCCCGCTAGAATGCCGCGGATGAAAATGCCTTCCCTGCTCCCGGCCACCGCCCTCGCGCTGGCCCTCACCTTCGTTTCCACCGATGCCCTGGCCTGGGGCGCACAGGGCCACCGCCTGGTGGCGCGGATCGCCGAGACCCGGCTGACCCCGCAGACCCAGGCCGAGGTTGACCGTCTGCTCGCCGCCGAGCCGGACCCGACACTGCACGCCATCGCCCCTTGGGCCGATCAGCTGCGCGCCAAGGATCCGGACCTGGGCAAGCGCTCGGCCGGCTGGCATTACGTCAACATCGGCGAAGACGATTGCCACTATGAAGTGCAGAAGCACTGCAAGAACGGCAACTGCGTGGTCGAGGCGCTGAAGGTACAGACCGCGATTCTCGGCGACCGCAGCAAGTCTGATGCAGAGCGCGCGCAGGCGCTGAAGTTCGTGGTGCACTTCGCCGGCGACATCCACCAGCCGATGCATGCCGGCTACGGCCACGACAAGGGCGGCAACGATTTCCAGGTGCAGTTCAACAACCGCGGTACCAACCTGCACTCGCTCTGGGACAGCGGCATGCTGAATGAGCAGACGCTGGATGACGACCAGTACATCAAGCGCCTCCTCGCCCTGCCCAAGCCCGCATTCGGCAAGCGCTCCAACATCACTGTCGACGCCGCGCAGTGGGCCGAAGCCAGCTGCCGGATCGCCATTGCACCTGGCGTTTACCCGGACAAGCGTACGCTGGGCCCCAGCTATGCGGCGACCTACCGCCCGGTCGCCGAGCGCGAGCTGCGCCTGGCCGGTGAACGCCTGGCCGTGCTGCTCAACGACACCCTGGGCAAACGCTGAGGTCTGCACCATGTCACTGCACGTCGCCAGTTTCTTCCACCCGGACAGCCATACCTTCAGCTACGTGGTGCATGACCCGGCGACGTTGCAGGCGGCGGTGATCGATCCCGTGCTGGATTACGACCCGGACACCGATGCCCTCGGCGCCGGGCCGCTGCAGCCGTTGCTTGCGCATGTGCGCGGGCACGGCCTGCAGGTGCGTTGGCTGCTGGACACCCATGCCCACGCCGACCATGTCAGTGCCGGGCGCTGGCTGAAATCCCAGTGGCCGGACGCGACGCTGGCGATGGGCCAGGGCATCGTGCAGGTGCAGCGCACCTTCGCACCACGTTACGCGCTGGATGTGCCGACCGACGGCTCGCAGTTCGATCATCTGTTCGCCGATGGCGAGCGCTTCACGCTCGGTGATATCGACGCCGAAGTGATCGCAGTGCCCGGCCACACCAGCGACAGCGTCGCCTATCGGATCGGCGATGCGCTGTTCACCGGCGACTCGCTGTTCATGCCCGACGGCGGCACCGCACGCTGCGACTTCCCGGGCGGTGACGCGGCGCAGCTGTACCGTTCGATCCAGCGGCTGCTTTCGTTGCCCGATGCAACCCGTGTGTTCATCTGTCACGACTACGGCCCCGGTGGCCGCAAGATCGCCAACCAGACCACGATCGGCGAGCAGCGCGCGCACAACATCCACCTGCATGACGGCATCAGCGAAGCCGAGTTCGTCGCCACGCGCCAAGCGCGCGATGCCACGCTGGCCGAACCGACGCTGATGGAGCCTTCGGTGAAGGCGAACATACAGGGCGGCCCCGCTCGCGGCGGATAGGCATCGCGCCGCGTGGTGAGGCGCACTGCTTCCCTACCTCGCCCGCGTCCCGCTGTGCACGGTCGCCTTGCCTTTCACGATTTCGAAGGTGAAGGCATACAGCAGGCTGACCGGGACAGGCTCGATGCGCGTGGCATCCTTGCAATCGCCCCGATTGGCTGGAATCTTCCCCTCCGCGAAGTGACACACGGCTGCGGGTACGTACTGCCAGACCGCCACCGCATCCTGCGCGGACTGCAACAACGGCGCATTCTCAGGGGCATTGCCAGCGGCGCATTCGTCACGGTCCTGCACCGGCAGACTTCGCTCCACGCGGCCCTGCGCATCGATGACCAACTGCAGACAGACCGTCGTGGGCGCAAGCTCACTGCGCGGATCGCGATCGCCCAGCACGGGGTCCGGGCCGGCATTGAGTTGCGGCATCCGGTAGCCTTCGGCAGCCTTCAGCTGGTAGCTCGCCACCTGCGCAGTCCCCGTGCCGTTGGCCGGATCCAAGCGCTGATGGCCCACGTTCTCCGCCCGCGTGTCCACTGACGTAAGCGTCTCATGGGTGGCACAGCCGGCCATCAACAGCGCCGCCAGTGCGGGGACGTAAGGCTGCCTCATGGTGTTGGCACCTCGTCATCCATGGCGTAGGTGACCGGAATCTTCAGCGCCGAGGCCACGGCCTTGCCGTTTCTGATCGCCGGTTCGAAGGTCCATTGCTTCGCCGCAGCCACCGTCGCCTCATCGAACACACCGGCCGGAGTCGCCTCCAGCACGCGTACGTTGGTCGCCTTGCCTTCGGCGTCGACGTCCACCCGCACCACGACCTTGCCGACGATGCTCTGCTCGAAGGCGATCTTCGGGTATGACGGCGGCGGCATCTTGTGGGCGATGGCATTGCGATCGGCCAGCACTGCGCCCTGGCCGATCCCGCTGGCGGGGACGCCGCCACTGCCCTGACTCGCCCACGCCACCGTGCAAAGCCCCACGCACATCCCGACCACCAGCACCTGGCCGGTCAACCACGGCAATGCCTTCCGCTTATGTTCCTTCAACATGGCAATACGCTCCTTCAACATCGGTTGGCTGCGCCAGTGGCAGGCCATCGGGGCAACCGGGTAGACCAACTGCGCCTTGAGCAGCGCGTTGGCGTAGAGCCGGCGCAGCGCCGGATGCGGATCGACCGTGCGCGCGTCGCAGGCCAGTTCCTGGTCACGCAGGAAGCGGCGCGCCGCCCACGGCAGCAACGGGTGGAACCAGAACACGCAGCGCAGCAGGGCCAACGCAGCGTTTGCCCAGGGATCGCCATGACGGCGATGGCTGTGTTCGTGACGCAGGATCAGGTCCTGCTCGGCGGGGCTGAAGCGCTGCTCGAAGTCCGGGCCCACCACGATCCGCGGCCGCCACAACCCGACCAGCGCCGGCAGACCCGGATCGCCACTGGCCTGCCAGCTGCCATCCTGGCGCGGCTGCAGCGCGCCCATGGCCTGCGCGAAGCGGCGCTGCGCGCGCCAACTGATGCCGGCCATCGCCACCGCGCCCAGCAGCCACACCGTCAACAGCAGCAGCGGCCACTGCGAGGCATCGTGAGGCACGGCAGGCGCGCGCAGCGCCGAGGCCATGACCATCACCGGGGCGGTCTCGGTGATCGTCAGCGGCGGCACCGGCAGGGACGGGACAACCAGCATCAGCGGCAGCAACCACCAGCTGCGATAGGCCAGCGCTGCGCCCCCCAGCCGCAGCAGCAGAGGCCTGGCGGCGGCCAATACCAGCGTCGCCACCGACAGCCATACGCTGGCCTGCAGCAGCCCATCGAGCAGGTCAGTCATGGTCCAGCGCCTGGATGAGTTGCTTCAGTTCGGCGATGTCCTGCGCGCTGAGCTCCCCGCGCTGGCTGAAATGCGCCACCAGCGGCGCGACGCGGCCGTCGAACACGCGCTCCAGGAAGCCCTCGCTCTGCTCGGCCACCCAGGCCTGCCGTTGCAGCACGGGCGAGTACAGATAGCGACGCCCCTCGCGGCTGGCACTGACCGCCCCCTTGGTCAGCAGCCGGTTGAGCAGGGTCTTGATGGTGGGCTCGGCCCAGTCACGGCTGGCCAGCGCGGCCACCACATCATCAGCGCCCAGCGGATGGTGGCGCCACAGCACCTCCATCACCACGGCTTCGGCTTCACTGATCTGGCTCATCATTTACATCCGTAATCGACGATTCGATTACGCCCGTAATCAGCACGGGTGTCAACCCTTCGACAGCCGGTTCATGCAGCCACTGCCAGCATCGGCGCATGCCCCGCGGAGCCCTCGATGAGACGCTACCGAAAACTCGATTACCCAGTGGACGATGTGCGCCGCTTCCTGGAACCCGGCCCGGTCGTGCTGATCAGCTCGGCCTGGAAAGGCCAGCGCAACATCATGACGCTGGGCTGGCACATGGTGCTGGAGTTCACGCCCTCGCGCCTGGCGACCATGATTTCCACCGGCAACCACAGTTTCGAGCTGATCCGCCGCAGTGGCGAATGCGTCATCAATGTACCCACCGCAGAGATGCTCGATACGGTGATCGGCATCGGCAACAGCAGCGGCGCGGAGATCGACAAGTTCGCGCATTTCGGTCTGGACGCAGTGGCCGCCAGCGAGGTTGCCGCCCCCTTGATCGCCCAGTGCCACGCCAGTTTCGAATGCCGGATGGCCGACCGCAGCCAGATCAAGAAGCACGGTCTCTTCATCTGGGAGGTGGTCAAAGCGCATGTCGCACGCGCCCCGAAACTGCCGCGCACGGTGCATTACCGGGGCGATGGCCAGTTCATGCTTTCCGGCGATGAAGTCTCGCGTCGCCGTCTGTTCAAACCGGAAATGCTGTAATGACCCGCATGATTTCGCAGGATAGCGCCGCATGACCGAACACCTGACCGACCTGGACGCCGCCGTCGACTGGCTGCTGCAGCGGGTCGATGGCCCCCTGCGCATTGGCGCCCCGCTCGCCTTGGGCAAGCCGCACCGGCTGCTCAACGCGCTGTATGCCCGTGTGGAAAACGACGCCTCGCGGCCGCTGCAGCTTTACACCGCACTGTCACTGAACCCACCACGCGGCGGTGCCGGGCTGGAAGCACGCTTCATGAAACCGTTCGCCGAGCGTCATTTCGGTGAGGACTTTCCGCGGCTGGCCTACGCCGATGCAATGGTGCGCGACCAGCTGCCGGCGCATGTGCAGGTGGAAGAGTTCTACATGCAGTCCGGCGCATTGTTGAATTCCTCGCAGGCCCAGCGCAGCTACACCAGCCTCAACTACACGCACGCCGCCGATGCGGTGGCCCAGCGCGCGCCGCATGCGATCGTGCAGAAAGTGGCGATGCGCGCGAATGATCGGCGCCTGTCGCTGTCATGCAACAACGACATCACCCAGGACACGCTGGATGCGATGGTCGCGCGCGGGCTGCCACGCCCGCTGATGATCGCCGAGATCGATCCGCAGCTGCCCTATCTGGCCGGCTCGGCCACGGTGGATGTGTCGTTCTTCGATCTGGTGATCACGCCGCCGGGGCCGTACCCGGCTCTGTTCGGCCTGCCCCGCCAACCGGTCAGCGATGCCGATTACGCCATCGGCCTGTACGCCAGCACGCTGGTGCGCGATGGCGGCACGCTGCAGATCGGCATCGGCACGCTGGCCGATGCGCTCAGCCATGCACTGGTGCTGCGGCATACCGACAACGCCCGCTACCGGCAGATCCTGCAGGCGCTGGATCCCGGCTTGGCCAGCCACCCGACCGTGCTGGAGTGCGGTGGCCTGGAGCCGTTCGAGATCGGTCTGTACGGCTGCAGCGAAATGCTCAACGAAGGCTTCCGCCGTCTGGTCCAGACCGGGGTGATCCGGCGCAAGGTGCATGACGATCTGGCCTTGTTGCAGCGGATCGAGAACGGCACCGCGTGGACCACCGACTACGCCACGCTCGAGGCCGAGGGCGAGTACCTGCACGGCGCGTTCTATCTGGGCTCGCCGGAGTTCTACCAGTGGCTGCGCGACCTGCCCGATGAGGAGCGCAGCGCGATCGGCATGCGCCGCATCAGTGAGATCAACCAGCTCTACGGCGGCGATGAAACGCTGGAGCGGATGCAGCGCCGCGATGCGCGCTTCTTCAACTCCTGCATGATGGCCACCGCGCTGGGCGCGGCCGTTTCCGATGCGCTGGAAGACGGCCGTGTGGTTTCCGGCGTGGGCGGCCAGTACAACTTCGTGGCGATGGCGCATGCCCTGCCCGGCGCCCGCAGCGCGCTGATCTTCCGCGCCACCCGCGAGGACAGGGGCGTCCTGCACTCCAACGTGCGCTGGAACTACGGCCACACCACGATTCCGCGGCACCTGCGCGATCTCTACATCAACGAGTACGGCATCGCCGACCTGCGCAACATGACCGACGAGGACTGCGTGATCGCGATGGCTGCGATCACCGATGCACAGTTCCAGGCCGCGTTGCTGGACAAGGCGAAGGCCTCGAAGAAACTGGCGACCGGTTTCACTCCGTCCGCCGATGGACAGCGCAACACGGCTGCGGCGGTCAGTGCGTCGCTGGCGCCGTTCCGCCAGTCCGGGCTGCTGCCGGATTACCCGCTGGGCAGCGATTTCACCGAGGTCGAGCAGCACCTGGTCAAGGCGCTGGGCTGGCTGAAGCAGAACACGCAGACGCCGATGGCCAAGCTGCGCACGGTGCTGTCAGCGGTAACGCAACCGGCCGGCGATGGGGATCAGGCCTATCTGCAGCGGATGGGGCTCGAAGCGCCGAAGACGTTCGGCGAACGCATCGAGGCGCGGCTGGTGAGGTTGGGGTTGGCGCGCACTGCAGCCGGGTGATGTAGATCCACGCCATGCGTGGATGCGTGTTGATCACGCGTCAGCAATGGTCGAGGGGTACGCCAACAGCATCCACGCATGGCGTGGGATCTACCCTCGATCAAGGATGCCGTGGTGTTTGCCCTTCAACAAACGAAAAGGCCGGCTTTCGCCGGCCTTCCGCTTGATGGCGCCGAGCATGGCTCGACGCTATCCAGCCGTCATCAGTTCGCCAGCTGCGCCTTGGCCGCAGCCACGACGTGCTCGGCGGTGATGCCGAAGTGCTTGTACAGCGCCTCCGCCGGGGCCGACGCACCGAAGGTGTCGATACCCACCACCGCACCGTCCAGGCCCACGTACTGGCGCCAGAAACCGGTGACACCGGCTTCCACGGCCACGCGGTTGCGCACGGCGTTGGGCAGCACGGACTCACGGTACGCCGCGTCCTGACGCTCGAAGACGTCGGTCGACGGCATCGACACCACGCGGGTCTTGATGCCGGCGGCATCCAGCTCCGCCTTGGCGGTCACGGCCAGGCCCACTTCCGAACCGGTGCCGATCAGGATCACGTCCGGCACGCCGCCTTCCGCATCGGCCAGCACATACCCACCGCGCGCGATCTGTGCGACCTGCTCGGTGCTGCGCGGCTGGTGCGGCAGGTTCTGGCGGCTGAACACCAGGCAGCTCGGGCCGTCGGTGCGGGTGATCGCCGACTTCCAGCTGACCGCCGATTCAACCGCATCGCACGGGCGCCACACATCGTTGTTCGGGATGTAGCGCAGCGAGGCCAGATGCTCCACCGGCTGGTGGGTCGGGCCGTCTTCGCCGAGGCCGATCGAATCGTGCGTGTACACGTGGATCGCGTGGGCCGGGATCAGCGCGCTCATGCGCACGCCGTTGCGGGCGTAATCGCTGAACACCAGGAAGGTGGCGTCGAACGGAATGAACCCGCCATGCAGGGCCAGGCCGTTGGCGATCGCGGTCATGCCGAACTCGCGCACGCCGTAGTACACGTAGTTGGCGTTCGGGTCATCGGTGGCGACCGACTTGCTGGCCTTCCACAGGGTCAGGTTGGAGTGCGCCAGATCGGCCGAACCGCCCACCAGTTCCGGCAGCAGCGGCGCGAACGCTTCGATGGCCAGCTGCGAGGCCTTGCGCGAGGCGATGGTCTGGCCATCGGCCTGGACCTGGGCGATGTAGGCATCGGCCTTGGCGATGAAGTCGGCCGGCAGCTCGCCGTGCGAACGACGGATCAGCTCCTCGGCTTCGGCCGGGAACTGCGCGGCGTACTTGTCGAACTGCTGTTCCCACTCGGCCTGGCGCAGGGTGCCGGTACCGCCGGCACGCCAGCCGGCGTAGATTTCTTCCGGAATCTCGAACGGGCCGTACGGCCAGCCCAGCTGCTTGCGGGTCGCGTCCAGCTCATCCTTGCCCAGCGGGGCGCCGTGGCTGGATTCCTTGCCGGCCTTGTTCGGCGAGCCGAAGCCGATGGTGGTGCGGCAGCAGATCAGGGTCGGCTTGTCGAACTGCGACAGCGCGCTGTCGATGGCGGCCTTGATGCTGTCCGGATCGTGGCCATCGACGCCGCGCACCACGTTCCAGCCATAGGCTTCGAAACGCTCGGGGGTGTTGTCGGTGAACCAGCCATCGGTGTTGCCATCGATGGAGATGTGGTTGTCATCCCAGAAGCAGACCAGCTTGGACAGGCCCCAGGTGCCGGCCAGCGAGGCGGCTTCATGCGAGATCCCTTCCATCAGGCAGCCATCGCCCAGGAACACCCAGGTGCGGTGGTCGACGATCTCGTGTTCCGGGCGGTTGTAGCGCTGAGCCAGCAGCTTCTCGGCCAGGGCGAAGCCCACGGCGTTGGCCAGACCCTGACCCAGCGGACCGGTGGTCGTCTCCACGCCGGGGGTTTCATGGTGTTCCGGGTGGCCGGCGGTCTTGCTGCCCAGCTGGCGGAACTGCTTGAGCTGCTCGATCGGCAGGTCGTAGCCGCTCAGGTGCAGCAGCGCGTACTGCAGCATCGAGCCGTGGCCGTTCGACAGCACGAAGCGGTCGCGGTTGAACCACTTGGGATTCTTGGGGTTGTGACGGAGATAGTCGTTCCAGAGCACTTCGGCGATATCGGCCATGCCCATCGGCATGCCGGGATGACCGGACTTGGCGGTTTCGACCGCATCAGCGGCAAGGAAGCGGATGGCATTGGCCAACTGGCGGCGGGTAGGCTGCGTCATGGTTCTGTCGGAGTCGGGAGGCTCCCGCGGAGCTGCGGGCAGCCCATTGTCCCACAGGTGATCGGCGGGGTCAGGCCGGAGACAGGCCAGGCCCTTAACGACAACGCCCCGCACAAGGCGGGGCGTCGGGAACCCACAGCCTGCGCAGGCTCAGTCGCGCGGGGCGGGTGCCGGGGCCGGGGCCACCGCGGCCACGACCGGTCCATCGTCCACTTCGCCCTTGGCCACCAGGGTGGTCAGGGCCAGATCGCCGGTGACGTTCAGCGCGGTACGGCACATGTCCAGGAAGTGGTTCACGCCCAGGATCAGGCCGATGCCCAGCGGGTTCACGCCGACCATGGCGCAGATCATGGCCACCACCGGCAGCGAGCCGGAGGGCACGCCGGCGGTGCCGATGCCGCCCAGGATGCAGACCGCCATGACCATGAACTGCTGGCCGATGCTCAGGTCCACACCGAAGAACTGCGCCAGGAAGATCACCGTCACGCCCTCGAACAGCGCGGTGCCGTTCTGGTTGGCGGTGGCGCCCACGGTCAGCACGAAGCGCGAGACCTTCTGCGGCAGGCCCATCTGGTCGGCCACGCGCAGCGCGGTCGGCAGGGTGGCGTTGCTGGAGGCGGTGGAGAAGGCCATCACGGTGGCCTCCTGGGTGTCGCGGAAGAACGCCAGCGGCGAGCGCCCGGACAGCCACACGGCCACGCCGTAGGTCACCACCATATGCAGGCCGAGCGCCAGCACCACCACGCCCACGTAGGCACCCAGGCGGATGATCAGCTCGAAGCCGAACAGGGCGGCCAGGTTGAACATGAAGCAGGCCACCGCGTACGGGGCCAGGCGGATGACCAGGTTGATCAGGGTCATCGAGACTTCGAAGATGCCTTCGATGGCACGACGCAGCGGCGCCACCTTCTCTTCCGGCGAAAGCACCATGCCGATGCCGAACATCAGCGCGAAGAACATCAGCGACAGGATCGCGCTGTTGCTGGACGCGGCCTCGACCACATTGCCCGGCACGATCGACAGCAGCATGTCCATGCCCTTCGGCGTGCCATGGATACCGGCGACGATTTCCTTGCTGCGTTCGGCGTTCTCGGCCAGCATCTGCGCGGCCACGACCGGGTCCACGCCCACGCCGGGCTTGAGCACGTTGACCAGCACCAGGCCGATGCCCACGGCGATGCCGGACAGCACGATGGTGTAGGCCAGCGTCTTCCAGCCGATGCGGCCAAGGGCGCGGATGTCGCCCATCTCCGACACGCCCATGATCAGCGCCGAGAAGATCAGCGGCACGATCAGCATGAAGATCAGATTGAGGAACAGGCCCGAGGCCGGGGTGGTGATGTAATCCATCACCCACTTGGCACCGGTATGCAGGCCGTCGATGCTGCCACCGAGGGCATGGACGGTCAGCCCGAGGACCAGGCCGATGATGAAGCCAATGCCCATTTTCCAATGCAAAGGCAGTTTCTGCCGGGTCGTTGCGGCCTCAGTCATGGAGCGGCGTTCCTCGAAAAAATGAAATCAGCTTAGCAAAGCCGGCCGCCCTGACCGACACGCCTTTTTATGAATGCGCGGATGGGTACAACGGCGCGAGGCCATTGTTCTGCGCGGCCGCACGGGCCCGCCAGTGCGGTCCGTCATGGAAGGCGCGCCGCAGCGCCTGCCGTGCCTGGCCCACATCACCGCCCTGCCCGCCCCAGCGGACCGCCTGCATCTGGAGCAACGTGTCGCGCTGCTGGGGGTTGTCGAGGCGCTCCAGCACCTGCTCCAAGGTCTGCACGCCGCCCATGCCAGCCAGCACGGCGATGATCTCGTCCAGCCCACCCGCTTCCATCGCGCGGCGCAGGTCGGCACGCGTGTACGGGCTCCCGGACGGAGCGACCGGCACACCCGCTTCGGCACCGGGCACGGCGACAGGACGACCGCGTCGGCGCCAGCCCCAGACCAG
>DMZT01000096.1 GCA_003484865.1 Stenotrophomonas sp. | reverse complement strand
GTCGGCTCTACCGATCACACGTCGCCGCCGTCTTCCCAGCCTTCCCCAGTGCCCTTCTGGAACACGCGGTCGCCGTCCTGCACCTCACCGGCCGGCAGATGGTCCTTGGCCTCCAGCGCGGCATAGATCGGGGTGAAATCCGGTGCGGTGGCCTCCATCAACTGCTCGAAGCTGTCGATGACGAAGTAGGTCTTCTGGAAGGTGTCGATCCGGTAGCGGGTGCGCATGATCCGTTCCAGATCAAAGCCGATCCGGTTCGGCGCTGCCGACTCCAGCGAGTACAGCGATTCGCCCTTGGACGACACGATGCCGGCGCCGTAGATGCGCAGGCCTTCATCGGTGTTGATCAGGCCGAACTCCACCGTGTACCAGTACAGCCGGGTCAGGTGCTGCAGCGCTTCCGGGCCGATCGCATGCGCCTTGACGCCGCCGCGGCCGTAGGCGGCCATGTAGTCGGCGAACACCGGGTTCATCAGCAGCGGCACATGCCCGAACAGGTCATGGAACATGTCCGGCTCGGCGATGTAGTCGATCTGGTCCGGACGGCGGATCCACCACGTCACCGGGAAGCGGCGATTGGCCAGATGGTCGAAGAAATCCAGCTCCGGCAGCAGGCCTTCCACACCCACCAGCGTCCAGCCTGTGGCGGCGCCCAGCACCTCGTTGAGCTGGGCGAAGCGCGGGATCATGTGCGCGCTCATGCCCATCTCGTCCTGCGCGTGCAGGAACTCCTTGCTGGCGCGGCCTTCCAGCAGCGCACGCTGGCGCTGGTACAGCGTGCTCCAGGTGGCGTGGTCGTCGGCGGTGTAGCTGTCCCAGGGCTGTTCCACGATGGCGGTGGTATAGACCGGCACGTATCCCTTGTCGGTCTGCTGGTGTTCGACGCGGCGGGGGGCGGTGGCGGTTTCCATCGTGGTGGTCTCCTGGGAAGTCATCTGTCGATGCTAGGGCAGGGCACGCGCAAGAGGTTTGCAAAGTTGCGCGGATATGGGCTTCTGGCGCAAGATCATTGCGTCCACCTCATGTTGCGGGGCAGCAATGGCCGGAGATACCCAGTTCGACCGCACAGATCTGCGCTTGCTGGCCGAAATCCAGCAACACGGCCGCGCGACCAACGCCGAGTTGGCCGCACGGGTGAACCTGTCTCCGTCGGCCTGCCTGCGGCGCGTCCAGCGGCTGGAAAGCGAGGGCGTGATCGCCGGCTATGGCGCCCGCCTGGAGCCGCGCCAGATTGGCCTGGGCCTGCAGGCCTTCGTCCGGGTGCAGCTGGAGAAGCACGACCAGCACGCCATCGGCGTGTTCGCCGACAGCGTGCTGAACTGGGATGAGGTGGTGGCCTGCCATGCGCTCACCGGCGACATGGATTACCTGCTGCACATCTACGTGCGCGACCTGGAGCACTTCTCCAGCTTCCTGCTCGACAAGCTGCTCAATGCCGCCGGCGTGGCCGACGTCAATTCCAGCTTCGTGCTGCGCACGGTGAAGGACTTCCGCGCGCTGCCGTTGTCGCAGTTGGAGTAACGCGAGGGAGTGGGAGAAGTGCCTGTACTATTGGCAATTGGTAATGTTCATGTAGGTATATAATTTTTTAGCTCGTCCTTTGGTTGGAACGAATTTATGCAGCTGAAATTATGGATGAAGATTTGGATGGTTGGCGCATATTCATTTGAAATTCTGTCCTGGACCAGTCGAAACATTTTCAGTGGTGTTCCGTTGTTGGTCCTTTCAGTGCTCGCGTACTACTACTTGCCAAATATAACAGGTACGGCCTCATACACCCTTTCAGAGCTTGTTGAATTCTTCGCGAGTAATCACGAAGTGTTGATCGGGCTATTGGGGCTGGTAATTGCGATAATTGCGGCGCGCAGCTTTATGGATTCAAAGCGGCTCGACATGCGGCTGTCCGCCGCTACAGACATTCAAGATTTGACGCAGCGTGCGACGAGAACGCTCAGCGACTGCAACCTTCTGGCCGAATCATTAGTCGAGTTGCAGAGTCTTGTTAGGTCCCAAGAATGGCAGGAAGAGCCAATGCAGCTCCAATTGGAGCGCTTAGAAGACCAGCTAATTGGAGTGAAAGTCTGTTACGAAAGAGGGAAAAGGGCGCAGGCAGAGGCATGGACACTCATCTACGACACAATATCAATTAGCCAAAAACACCGCTTGGCAATAGCGAGTTCCGCGCCTTCGTATATCGGAATGAGGCAGGCGCAGAAGATCCTGGAGGAAGCCGCATCTGCAGCAGCATTCGCTATACCGGCAAATCTTGAGGACCTGGCGTACATAGTGCATTGGGCCCGCACTAGTGAATCCGAACCTCACGACTATATTGTAGCCTACGGTCGTCTTCTTACTCATACCTCATTCTGGCTTGGCACTTCATCCGGTGCCATAGGTAGCGGTATATTCTCTCACTCTGGCGTTGCACTTATTGTCGATCTGTTGGATCTCAAAAAGCTACAGCGCGAATCAAAGACCACGTAAGACGGTTAGTAGGTCGCAGGCTTGATAGTGGATTCGACTGAGCTTTTTGGTTTCCCGGCCCGGCCGACGGACTTCAGTTCGATTTGTCGGTAGTTGGCCTCAGCCCTCACACTTTTCCTTGCGCCCCATCAGCTTGCCCACGCGCGACGGCTCATCGCACTTGGGCGGCGGCGGCGGCGGGGCCAGCGCGGCGGCACGCGCCTTCTGCAGCTGCTGGACCTTGGCGCGGATCTGCGGCATCGCCGCCATCGCGGCCTTCTCGCCCTCCAGGATCGCGTTGTTGCGCTGGCCGAAATCGGCGGCGCCGATGTCCAGCACCTTCGGCCGGATGATCACGTCCGCGCGCGCCAGTTCCTGCTCGCCCAAGCGCTGGCCCATGATCGAGATGGACTGGTTGACGATGCCGAGCATGCCGGTCGGCGCCTTGCCGCTGGCCTTGCTGGAGATGTCCACGGCGATCACGATGTCCGCGCCGAGCTGGCGCGCCGCATCGACCGGCACCGGGCTGACCACGCCGCCGTCGATGTAGTTGTACTTGCCGATCTTCACCGGCTCGAACACACCGGGGATGCTGCTGGAGGCGCGCACCGCCTGACCGACGTTGCCGCGCACGAACACGGTGCGCTCGCCGGTTTCCAGCTGGGTCGCAACCGCAGCGAAGGGCTTGCTCAGCCTCTCGGCCGGGCGGTTGTCGACCTGTGCGTTGACGTAGTCCTGCAGCTTCTGGCCCTGGACCAGGCCGCCGGAGAACAGGCGCACGTCGCGGATGCTGGCTTCATCCAGGGCCACCGCCTTGGACTGCATCTGGAACGCATCCATGCCGCTGGCGTACAACGCGCCAACCACGCTGCCCGCGCTGGTGCCGGACACCACCACCGGCTCGAAACCGTTGGCCTCCAGCATCTTGATCACCCCGATGTGGGCGAAGCCCTTGGCCGCGCCGCCACCGAGCGCGATGCCGATCTTGACCGGCTTGGCCGGGGTCACCGGAATGGCCGCGGGCGGGGGAGTCGGGCGCACGGGATCACCGCCGCAGCCAGCCAGCAGGCCGAGCAGGGCAACGGACAGCGTCAGGCGGGTACGGCGCAGTAGTGTCATTGGCGTGGCAACGTGAATGGGCATCGAGGGCCGCCAGCATACCGAAGCGGGGGCAGGCCGGCAGGCGTAATGAATAGCGGTTGTTTGCGGCTCTGTTGCTGTACTGCAACAATTGTCTGGTAGCGCCGGTCCACCACCCCTCCCAACACAGCCTAAACGCCATGTTCCCGAACCGCACTGCCCACGGCCGTTTCCCGTCCGTGCACCCGCTCGTTGTCGCCCTTGCCGCCCTGCTGCCATTGACGGCCGCAGCCCAGGACGCCCCCGCCGCCAAGGATCCGGTCGCCCTCGATACGCTGCAGGTCACGGCGCAACGCCGCGTCGAAAACGCCAAGGACGTGCCGGTCTCGATCTCGGCCATCCAGGGTGAAAAGCTCGACGTGCTCGGTTCGGCCGGCGATGACATCCGCTTCCTGTCGGCGCGTGTGCCGAGCCTGAACATTGAATCGTCCTACGGTCGTGCCTTCCCGCGGTTCTACATCCGCGGCCTGGGCAACACCGATTTCGACCTCAATGCCTCGCAGCCGGTCTCGCTGGTGTATGACGATGTGGTGCAGGAAAGCCCGCTGCTGAAGGGCTTCCCGCTGTTCGACCTGGCCGGTGTGGAAGTGCTGCGCGGCCCGCAGGGCACGCTGTTCGGTCGCAACACCACCGCCGGCATCGTCAAGTTCGACACGATCAAGCCGAGCCAGGACTACAGCGGCCGCGTGCAGGCCAGCTATGGCTCGTACGGCAGCGTGGCCATCGATGGCGGCTTCGGCGGCCCGATCAACGACATCGCCTCGTTCCGCGTGTCGGCGCTGTACCAGCACCGCGATGATTACGTCGACAACACCTACCGCGGCCCGAGCGCCGATGGCACGGTCTCGCCGAAGAAGAACGCGATGGGCGGCTTTGACGACCGCAACGTGCGCGCGCAGCTGCTGCTGCAGCCGAGCGACAACTTCTCGCTGCTGGCCTCGGCCCACGCACGCGATTACGACGGCACCTCGACCCTGTTCCTGCGCAGCGCGCTGACCAAGGGCTCCAACAAGACCGACGTGCCGCGCGACCAGGTCGCCTACGACGAAGCCGACAACAACCCGCAGGCCTACAAGACCTACGGCGGGTCGGTGAAGGCGATCTACGACTTCGGCAACGTCTCGCTGACCTCGATCACCGCCTACGAAACCACCTCCGGCTACAGCCGCGGTGACACCGACGGCGGCGCCGCCGTGAACTATCCGGTCAACGGCGTGCCGAACGGCTACGGCCAGTCGATGGGCCAGATCCGCGATCTGGACCAGTGGACCCAGGAGTTCCGTCTGGCCAACGCCGATGACAACCGCCTGAAGTGGCAGGTCGGCGCGTTCTACTTCGACGGCCGCGACACCACCGATTTCTACCAGCGCGCCTGGTTCCTGCAGGGCAATGCCCGCAATCCGAACAACTGGGTGCGCCTGCGCAACGTCAACACCTCCTGGGCTGGTTTCGGCCAGGTCAGCTATGACGTGACCGACAAGTTCACCCTGACCGCCGGCCTGCGCCAGACCAAGGACGAGAAGAAGACCCGTCTGCTCAAGACCGCCGATACCGCCGCTGGTGCCGTGACCTACAAGGGCCGCACCTACGTGGAGATGTCCGACACCACGCCGAGCTGGGACCTGAGCGCGATGTACGCGTTCAACCCGCAGCTGAGCGTGTATGCGCGCGTGGCCCGCGGCTTCCGTGGCCCGACCATCCAGGGCCGTTCGGCTGTGTTCAATGCCGATTTCACCACGGCGAACTCGGAAACCATCCTGTCCTGGGAAGCCGGCATCAAGAGCAGCCTGTGGGACAACCGCCTGCGCGTGAACGCCGCCGCGTTCACCTACGTGGTCAATGACATCCAGCTCAACGGCAACGATTCGGACGGCAACGGCGTGCTGTTCAACGCCGACAAGGCCAAGGCCTACGGTCTGGAAGCGGACATGGAGCTGCGCCCGATCCCGAACCTGGCCCTGAGCGCCGGTGTCAGCCTGCTGCACAGCAAGATCCAGGACGACCGCGTGTACGCGCAGGTCTGTGCCCTGAACGGCGCCGTGGTGTGCACCGTGAATGACCCGACCATCAAGGTCGGTGCCAACACCTTCGCGCAGATCAACGGCAACCCGTTGCCGAACGCACCGAAGTACAACATCAACCTGGCCGCGCGTTACGACATGCCGGTCAATGACAGCGATGTGTTCTTCGTCTCCACCGATTGGAACAAGCAGGGCTATACCAGCTTCGTGCTGTACGACTCGGCCGAGTTCAACTCCAAGGGCAGCTTCGAAGGCGGCCTGAAGCTGGGCTACTCCGCCAACTACGGTGCCTGGGAAGTGGCGCTGTTCGCGCGCAACATCACCAATGAGAAGAACCTCAAGGGTGTGATCGAGAACTACATGGCCGCGGTCTACAACGAACCGCGCACCGTGGGTGTGTCGCTCAACATGAACTGGTAAGACACGCGATCGCCGGTGCCGCAGGGCACCGGTGAGCGTGATGCGTGTTCCGACAACGCCCCGCACCTGCGGG
>DMZT01000095.1 GCA_003484865.1 Stenotrophomonas sp. | reverse complement strand
CAGATCCGTGGTCAGGTACCCCGACCATGCCAGGCCCCACAAGGCGTCGTGCAGCTGCGCGGCGGTGATCTCCATGGGCGGGCTGCCGGCCCGCCCCCCGTGCGTGCCCACCGCGGTGACCAGCTGACGCGCGAAGTACGCGCCACCGTCGGCCAGCACCTGCAGCAGCGCATCCTGCAGCGGCGACAGCGCGGTTGCCACTGCAGGCGCGGGCAGCGTTTCTGCCGCGAATTCCTGCAGGTGCAGCGAGACCAGGCCGTCCTCCTCGCCTAGCCGCCCGTGCCCGGCCCACACCACGGTACCCGTGGCGAGCAGCGCATCGAGCATCGCCGGCGCGTAATCGACCACGCGCGCGGGCAGGATCTGCTGTTCCCACACCGACGCCGGCAGCGCCACGCCCGCCAGCAGTTCCACCACGCGCAGCACGCCGTCGATGCCTTCCAGCGCACCCGGCCCGCGGTGAGCGATGCCACGTGCAGCCTGTTCGGCATCGCTCAGCAGCCCATGCCGCTCCAGCAACAACAGGGCATAGGCGTCGCGCGCGACCGGCCGGGTCGCCTCGCGCGCCGCCTGCAGCGAGCGCACCCGCAACCGACGGAACACGGCCTCACCCACCCATTCGTGACGGGCCAGCGGCGCCGGCTCGGCGGCCGCGCCGACGGCCTCGGCATCGCGACGCGCCACACCGAAACGACCCTTGAGCAGCTTGCCCTGCGTTTCCAGCTGCGTGAGTGCCGCATCGGCCACGGCCACGCCCAATCCAAACGCGGCCGCCACCTCGGCCGTGGTGAACGGCGCATGGGTACGCGCATATCGGCCCAGCAGCTCGCCCAGCGGGTCCGATGAGGCCTGCAGGAAGGGCTCGGGGATGCCGCGCGGGAGGGTGACCCCCAGCGCATCGCGCAGGCGCGCAGCATCTTCGATGGCGGCCCAGTGCAGGCGGCCGGCGATCTGGACCTGGATCGCACGCCGCTCAGCGGCGAGATTGTGCAGATCCCCGGCAGGTTCGTCATCGACCCGCCGCAGCGCCATCGCTTCATCGGTGAGCGGGCCCAGTTCCCGCAGCAGATCGGCCACCCCTTCCTTGCCGCGCGCACGGCGGTCGGGCGCCAGGCGCTGCAGCTCGTTGCCCACCTGCTCCACCACGGCCGCATCCAGCAGTTCGCCCAGATCGACCTGGCCGAGCAGATCGCCCAACAGGCCGCTGTCCAGTGACAGCACCGACGCACGGCGCTCGGCCAGCGGCACATCGGTGCCGTACATGAACTCGGCGACATAGCCGAACAGCAGGTTCGCCGCGAATGGCGACGGTACCTCGGTGGTGACATCGGCGATCGCCACGCGGCCGTCGGTGAGCCGATGCATCAGCACGCCCAGCGCATCGAGATCGTAGACGTCCTGCAGGCACTCACGCGCGGTCTCGATCAGGATCGGGAACTCGGGGTAGCCCTGCGCGATGGCCAGCAGTTCACCGGCGCGCAGGCGCTGCTGCCACAGCGGCGAGCGACGACCCGGCGTGCGCCGCGGCAGCAACAGCGCGCGTGCGGCACATTCGCGGAAGCGCGCAGCGAACAGGGCCGAGCCGCCCACGGCGCGCGTGACGTCGCTGCGCAGACGCTCGGGCTCGAACAGGAACAGCTCTGCGCCCGGCAGGCGCCCCTGTGCGTCGGGCAGCCGCGCGATGATGCCGTCGTCGCTGGCGACCACTGCTGGATCCACGCCCCAGCGTTCGCGGATGCGCGCGGCCACCGCCAGCGCCCACGGATCGTGTACGCGCCGCCCATACGGCGAATGCAGCATCAGCCGCCAGTCACCGGCCTCATCGCGGCAGCGCTCCAGTATCAGCGTGCGATCGGTGGGCAGCACGCCGGTGGCCTCACGCTGTTCGGCCAGCAGGCCGGCGATGTTGGTGATCGCGTTGTCGGCCAATCCGCAGGCCTGCAGCCGCTCGCGCAGCCCGGCCGGCAGGCCCGCTTCCGCGATACCGGCATCCAGCGCACCGATGAAGGCACCCACCGCCTCGCCCAGTTCGGCCGGGCGGCCCACGCCCTCACCGCGCCAGAACGGCAAGCGCGCCGAACGCCCCGGCGCGGGGGTCACCACGACCTGGTCATGGGTGATCTGCTCGATCCGCCACGAGGTGGCGCCCAAGGTGATCACATCGTTGACCCGTGATTCGTGGACCATCTCCTCATCGAGCTCACCGACCCGGCGCGACCCGGCACGCTCTTCGCCTTCCGGAAGCACCACACCGAACATGCCGCGGTCGGGGATGGTGCCCCCGCTGGTGACCGCCAGCTGTTTCGCGCCCGGCCGCGCGCTCAGTGCACCGGTGTCGCGGTTCCAGACCAGCCGCGGGCGGAAGCCGGCGAAATCATCGGAGGGATAACGCCCGGCCAGCATGTCCAGGGTGGCATCGAACGCGCTGCGCGGCAGCGAACGGTACGGCGCAGCGCGGCGTACGCGCGCATACCAGGCCTCCACGTCCAGTGTTTCCATCGCCGCGGCGGCCACTGTCTGCTGGGCCAGTACGTCCAGCGGGTTGCGCGGCGGATCGATCGCTTCGATCTCACCGGCCAGCATCCGCTCCACTGCCACGGACGCATCGATCAGGTCGCGCCGCGTGCGCGGGTAGACCAGGCCGGTGGAGGTGCCCCCGACCTGATGGCTGGCCCGCCCCACCCGCTGCAGCGCGCTGGCGACCGAAGGCGGCGCGGCGACCTGGATCACCAGGTCGACCAGCCCCATGTCGATGCCCAGCTCCAGGCTGGAGGTCGCCACGACACAGCGCAGCTCGCCGGTCTTGAGCGCCTGTTCGATCTCGCGGCGCTGTTCCTTGGAGACCGAACCATGGTGCGACCGGGCGATCAGCGCCTCCGC
>DMZT01000094.1 GCA_003484865.1 Stenotrophomonas sp. | reverse complement strand
GTGGGGCCATAGCTCAGCTGGGAGAGCGCGTCGTTCGCATCGACGAGGTCAGGAGTTCGATCCTCCTTGGCTCCACCACTATTCAACAGAACGCCCCGGGAATCAGCTTCCCGGGGCGTTCTTGTTTTCACAGCCTTGGCGCAGTTGCTCACGCGCCCTCGGGAGTGTCCTTGCGCTCCGGCCGGCGCGTGCCTGCATCGTGGATCGCTTGATCGGTCTGGCCCGGCCGCTGCTTGGCGGTTTCATCCTGCTTGCGGTCCTGCTGGCTCTCTTCGATGCCTTCCTGCTTGCCGTGTTCGCTGGGCTTGGTGTCTGCCATGGGTCTACTCACTTGTGCGGTTCCCGGTACGGGGCCTTCATCCGCAGGCTAACCGGCCGATCGTGATGCACGAATCACGATCGGCACGGCCTTGCATACGTCGCACTCACACGCCCCGCGCCGCTCAATCCAGCTTGACCACCAGCTTGCCGAAGTTGTGGCCCTTGAGCAGTCCGAAGAAGGCCTCCGGCGCGCGTTCCAGTCCCTGCACGATGTCCTCGCGATACTGCACGCGGCCGTCCTTCAGCCACTGCCCCATGTCGCGCAGGAACGCAGGGAAGAAGGCGTGCAGATCCGACTGGATGAAGCCGCGCACGGTCAGGCGCTGGCGCAGCACCTGGCTCATGAAACCCGGCAGCCGGTCCGGCCCGGGCAACACCGCACCGCGCGCGTTGTAGGTGGCGATCGTGCCGCAGACCGGAATGCGTGCGAAGTCGTTGAGCAATGGCGCGACCGCATCGAAGACGTGCCCCCCGACGTTCTCGAAGTAGACATCGATGCCGTCGGGCACCGCCGCACGCAACTGCGCGGCGAAATCGTCGGCGCGGTGATCCAGCGCTACATCGAAGCCCAGCGTTTCCAGATACGCGCGCTTCTGCTCGCCACCGGCAATGCCCACCGTGCGCGCACCCTGCAGCTTGGCGATCTGACCCACCGTCGCGCCCACCGGGCCGCTGGCAGCCGCCACCACGAGCGTTTCGCCCGGCTGCGGCTTGCCGATTTCCTGCAGGCCCACGTACGCCGTGAATCCGGGCATGCCGTACACGCCCAGTGCAGTGCTGATCGGCAGGCCGTTGTCTTCCAGCTTGCGGCTGAGCTGATCGCCGTCGATGACGGCATGCGTCTGCCAGTTGCCCGGAGCCAGCACATGCTCGCCGATGGCGAAACCGGGATGGTTGGAGGCGAGCACTTCAGCAACGGTGCGCCCTTCCATCACCGCATCCAGCGCAACCGGTGCGGCGTAGGACGGCCCCTCCTCCATGCGACCGCGCATGTAGGGATCCAGCGACAGATAGCGATTGCGCAGCAGCACCTCGCCCGGGCCAGGCGCGGGAACCGGCACGTGTTCGATACGGAAGTTGGACGAGACGGGAGCACCGTTCGGGCGCGAGGCGAGGACGATGCGGGTGTTGGTGAGCGCGGTCATCAGTGGATCGCTCCGGGGAGACGAAAAAGGAATCCCGACAGTACGCCGTCCAGGCACGTCCGGGCGGGGGGGTAAAACAGCGTTCCATCGGTGCAGGACGACGCGGCTGTGCAATCACCTTGTGCGACAGGGACCGATCATCCCGATGGCGTCACAGCATTCCATCCGTACGCTGCACCGCGCATGCGTTGCCCGCGCCGCCGGCCAGGGCGCATGATCGCGTCATGAACGTTCCCTCCTCCAGCCGACGCCGCTACCTGCTGCCCGTGTTGATGTCCGCCACCACGGTGTTCGGCCTGACATGCTGGGCGATTCTGGCGACCGAGCCCGGTTGCCTGGCCGCGCAAGGCCATTGGTCGTCCGGTGCAGGCAAGTGCCACACGCGCCTGTGCCTGCTGCAGGGCGACTGCGGCGAGATGGCGTCACCTATCGTGGCATGCAGCAAAGTGCAGGTCGGCGACAGCCGTGGCCGCGTGTACTTCCACCTGGGCAATCCCCTGCCTGGTGCGGGCGCCGAAGCGGAGTGGCCCGCAGGCAAGGCCGACAACGGCTCGATCCGTGCACGCTTCGAGGATGAGCGGCTGGTCAGCCTGGCCTGCCCGGTCACGCCGTAGGGCGTGCGCGCTTCCATTGCAGCGGGCTCATGCCCATCTCGATCCGGAACATGTAGTTGAACGCCGACGCCGAGGCATAGCCCAGCTCGTGCGCGATTACCGTGGGCGAACGCCCCTGCGCCAGCCACTCGATGGCGCGCAGCAGGCGCAGCCGCAACCGCCACTCGCGCAGCCGCATGCCGGTCTCGCGTTCAAAGTGGCGCGCCAGGGTACGCGGCGATGCCCCCAGCAAGGGCGCCCAGTCCTCCACGCTGCGGGTATCGGCAGGTTGCTCGTACAGTGCCTGGCACCAGCGCTGCAGGCGCGCATCCTGCGGCCACGGCAGGTGCCGGGTGTGCTGCCGCTGGCGCGGCAACTGCGCAGTGATCAGGGTGCACAAGGTGGCGTAGTAGGTGCGGTCGTGATCGGGCACGGTGCGATCGAGTTCAATGATCAGTTCGCGCAGCAGCGGTGACACATCGAGTACCACGCAATGCGTGGGCATACCCAGTGCCGGCCCATCCGCCACGTAAAGATTGCGGAACGCCGAGGTATTCAACGCGCCCGTGTGATGGGACGTGCCCGTCGGCACCCACAGCGCCTGCTGCGGGGTGATCACGTGACGTGCCTGCCCGGCGCTGGCCTGCAGCACACCCGTGCTGGCGTGGACCAGCTGGTTCCAGCCGTGCACGTGCGGCGGGAAGCGCTCGCCCGCCTCCAGTCGCTGGCTGCGCGCCACCACCGGCCAGGGCAGACGCCGCAGCGGCGGCACCGGGACTTCGCGCCAACCCGGCGCAGTGGGTTCCGCCGTGGCCATGTGACGCCTCATCGACAGGATGGGTCATTCTATCGAAAGACGCGGTCACCTCTGTCCACGGACCATGGGCCCTTCCCGCTGCCCTCCCCACCCATGTCACTCTCGATCCCGCCTCCCCGCCGCGCCTGGCAGGTCATCACGGCCGGCATCTGCGCGCTGGTACTCACGGTCGGCCTGGCGCGCTTTGCCTACACCCCGCTGCTGCCGGTGATGCGGCTCGACGCCGGGCTCACGGCAGCCGGCGGCGGCTGGCTGGCAACGTTCAACTATCTGGGCTACCTGGCCGGCACTGTGCTGGTCGCCCGGGTCGGCGACATGCAGCTGAAATTCCGCTTCTACCGCATCGGACTGGTCCTGGCAGTGGTATCCACCGGCCTGATGGGCACCACCACGGACATGGCCACCTGGGGCGTGCTGCGCTTCGTGGCCGGCCTGTCCAGCACCGCCGGCCTGCTGCTCGCCTCCGGGCTGGTGCTCAACTGGCTGCTCGCCCATCAGCGCCTCCCACAGCTCGGCCTGCACTTCGCCGGCCTCGGGGTAGGGATCGCGGTCTCGGGCCTGGCGGCTGCGGCGATGGCCGATCAACTGGCGTCCTCCCGGCAGTGGATCGCGCTGGGCACCCTCGCGGTGGTGTTCCTGATCCCGGCCTGGGCATGGATGCCGCCGCCGGCAGCGATCTCCAGTGCCACTGGGGCCAACGCTCCCCCGCCACCCGGGCGGCGCTGGCGCTGGCTGCTGATCGCCTCGTACTTCTGCGCGGGGGTCGGCTTCGTGGTCAGCGCGACCTTCATCGTCGCCATCCTGGTGCAGACCCCTGCCTTCGCCGGCCACGGCAGTTGGGTGTGGGTCCTGGTCGGCCTCACCGCCATCCCCTCGACGTTTGCCTGGGATCGGCTCTCGAACCGGCTTGGACTGATCCGTGCATTGATGCTCGCCTATGCGTTGCAGGCTACGTCCTTCGTATTGCCCTTGCTGGATGGCGGGCTGTGGGCCGGCGCAGTCAGCGCCGTGCTGTTCGGCCTGACCTTCGCCGGCATCGTCAGCCTGACCCTGACCGTGGTCGGTCGCCACTACCCGCACAATCCTGCCAAGGCGATGGCGACGCTGACGCTGAGTTATGGCGTCGCCCAGATCATCGCCCCCGCGATCGCCGGCACGCTGGCGCGCGACAGCGGCAGCTACCAGGGCGCATTGGTGCTGGCGGCGATCATGATGGTGATCGGCATCGTGCTGTTGTGGTGCATGCCCGACGACGCCCGATCCACCACGGGCTGATCAACTGCACCGGCGGAAAGCATCCGCCTGAACCGACGTTCATGCGCTTGGGTGATGTGCTCGGGCCCGCTGGATCAAGCACTTGGATGTGGGCGGACACGGGTTTGGAAACAAATGTGAAATTTTTTTCGCGAAACGCTTGCCGAACCCCTCATACCTCCGTATTATTCGCGTCCTCGCCAGCGGCAACGCAGCGATGAAGTGGCCGGGTAGCTCAGTTGGTAGAGCAGGGGATTGAAAATCCCCGTGTCGGCGGTTCGATTCCGTCCCCGGCCACCACAATTTCAGATGACCTGCAAAAATGCAGGTCATTTTTTTTGTCTGTTGTTCGGCGTCGCTACATCACGCAGCGTTCAAGGAAGGAGCTTCCGCACATGGTTCGTGCTTTGTTCGCCGCGCTGTTCGGCAAACGTCCTGTTGCCTTCCACAGCACATCCCCGATCGATGTGACCGTGCTGCGCCTCAAGCAGTCGATCCAGCATGGCCCGCGCCTCTCTGTCGCCGGAATGCGCGGGACGGCCTCCGCTCAACGGATCCGCCTGTGCTGGACGCGCCCGTTCGTGTCCAACTCTTTCAAGCCGTATTTCATCGGCCAGTGCATCCCCACCGAACGCGGCACGCGGCTTGAAGGTGCGTTCCAGATGCATCCCTTCATCCGCACCCTGATGATCGGCATGTTCGTCAGTCTGCTCATCGTTCCGCTGGTGGCGGTGGTGAAGCACTGGCAACACACACACGACCTCGCGCCTGCCCTGTTGGCCAGTCTGGCGGTGGTGCCTGCTGCCTACTTCATGGCCGGCGCGGTGCTGGTGATCGTCACGATCAGCCGCTGGGCCGCACGCGACGATGAAGCGATGATCGAGGCGGAGATCCATCGCGCGCTGCAAAGCGGGCACACCGCTCAGGGATGATTTCCGCGGGCGGGCCGTTGCGCGCCTTGCCGTCCATCGCCACGCGCTGGCATGCTCACCCGGCGGACAGGATCGTCTGCGGCCGCGCTTGTTCGTCCCCATGGCCGCACACACAGGGAGAGGTGATGTCCGAAAGCATCGAAGTGCTGCAGGCGCAGATCGCGCATCTGCAGCGAAACCAACGGCGACTGACGCTGGGCTGCGCAGCAGCCGGCCTGCTCACCATGGCCGCCTTGATGATGGGTGCAACGTCACAGCGCAGCGCCAGCTTTGATGTCATTGATGCGCAACGCATCAACATCAAGGAGCCTGACGGAACGTTGCGGCTGGCGATCTCCAATCGCACGCTGTTTCCTGGGGTGGTCATTCACAACAAGGAGCAACCTCATCCGCGCCCGATGGCAGGCATGCTGTTCTTCAACGATGAAGGAACGGAAAACGGCGGGCTGATCTACAACGGTTCGCTCGACAAGAACGGCAAACCCTCCAGCGGCATGAGCCTGACCTTTGATCGCTATCAGCAGGATCAGCAGATGCAACTGCTGGGCGTGGATGATGCCGGGACACACTACGCAGGGCTGACCTTCAATGACGTTGCCGATGGCCTGTCCCGCCCGTTCTTCTCCGAGCGGGACGAAGCACTTCATCGGAAGGGCATTCCTGCGATCACCGAGCGCGTGTTCCTTGGCAAGTCTGATGCGCGCGATGCCATGCTGACCCTGCGCGATGGTCAAGGAAAGCCGCGGCTTGAGTTGGTGGTCACGCCCTCGGGAGATGCCAAGGTGCGCTTCCTGGACGAGAGCGGCAACGCCACGCGGGAACTCTCCGCTGACAGTCGGTAGCGCGGGTGCCGCACGCTGCCACGCGCACGTCAGCGACGTGGGACGGCCACTGCATGACGGAATATTCACAATTTCCGCTCAGCCTATGCCTAAGCTCGCTGCGTCTTGTGTGGAGTGTCGACAATGCGCAGCCGCTATCTGATCAGTGCCCTGCTCGCCCTTGCCGCCACCGGGTCGGCCTGGGCGGCCGCGCCGGTGACCTCGGTGGAGGCGCTGGACATGGGCCGCTATGCCGGCCAGTGGCATGAGATCGCGCACCTGCCGGTGTCGTTCCAGAAGAAATGCGTGGGCGACATCACCGCCACCTACAGCCTGCGTGCCGATGGACGGATCAGCGTGCACAACGCCTGCCGCGAAGCCGATGGCGACCGCGTGGCAGCAGATGGCGTGGCGCGCCCGGTCGAGGGCCATCCCGGCCGCCTGCAGGTACGTTTCGTGCCGGACTGGCTGTCCTGGGTGCCGCTGGTGTGGGCCGATTACTGGGTGATCGCGCTGGACCCCGGCTACCAGTGGGCAGTGGTCGGCGAGCCGGACCGCAAGTACCTGTGGATCCTGTCGCGCTCACCGAGCATGGATACCGCCCTGTTCGAGCAGCTCAAAGCCCGTGCCGAAGCAATGGGCTATGACCTCGCCCCCCTGCGGGTGATGGCGCCGCTGGACTGACCCGGCCCGGCCTCACCCCACGCGCCGGGCCGGCCTGCCCCCACGACTAAAAGCACGTGGCCCCGTCATCCCGGTGCCCTACCCTTGCATCTCGCTGCCGCAGGCAGCGCGAACACCATACGCCGTAGTATGCTCACACCCATGCAACACCCGCCTGAGGATTGCGCCATGTCCCACCGCTTCCGTCCCCGCCTCGCCTTTGCCCTGATCGTCATCGCCTCGCTGGCCCTGACCGCCTGCAACAAGACGGTCAAACGCGTTTCCGAGCCGGCCGCCAGCGTGCAGGAGTTGACGGTGCGTGCCGATGGCAGCTGGACGGTTGCGCTGCGCCTGCAGAACTTCAGCTCCATGCCCATGACCTTCGACAACGTCGCGCTGCAGTTGAAGGTGAGCGATGAGGATGCCGGCCAGCTGCAGCTGAAGCCCGCACTGTCCATTGGCGGGGTCTCGGCCGATGTGGTCAACGTGGACATCAAGCCGAGCTCGGGCGCCCGCCTGGTGATGGCCGATGCACTGGCCGGCAACCGCACCCTGGGCTATTCGCTCAAGGGCACGGTAAGCGCCACCCCGCAGGAAAAAAAGCAACGCACCTTCGAGATTGAAAGCCGCAGCACGCTCAACCAGGCCCCTGGCCTGCCCGGCGTCCTGCGCTGACCGGCGGGCTTTCCGCCACCCTTCGCCACTGATCGAGACTGTCCCCGATGAGCAGCTACACCGCCCCGCTTTCCGATATCCGTTTCGCCCTGCATGACGTGCTCAAGGTCGAGCCGCTGTTCGCGCGCCTTGGCCTGACCGATGCCACCGCCGATGTGGTGGATGCCGTGCTGGAAGAAGCCGGCCGTTTCAGTGCCAGCGTGCTGGCGCCGTTGAACAGCGTGGGCGATGAGATCGGCTGCGTCCTCGACCAGGCGACCGGCGAGGTCACCACCCCGCCGGGCTTCAAGCAGGCCTACGCCCAGTTCGTGGACGGCGGCTGGACCGGTCTGACCGCTGCACCGGAACTGGGTGGCCAAGGCCTGCCGCATACGTTGGGCGTGCCGCTCAATGAAATGATCAATGCCGCCAACCTGGCGTGGGGCAACTTCCCGCTGCTCTCGCACGGTGCGATCGAAGCGCTCAAGCAGCATGGCGAGGCCTGGCAGCAGGACGCCTTCCTCAAGCCGCTGATCGACGGCCGCTGGACCGGCACCATGTGCCTGACCGAACCGCATTGCGGCACCGATCTTGGCCTGCTCAAGACCAAGGCCGAGCCGAACGCGGATGGCAGCTATGCGATCACCGGCACCAAGATCTTCATCACCGCCGGCGAGCACGACCTTACCGACAACATCGTGCACCTGGTGCTGGCCAAGCTGCCCGACGCACCGGCCGGGGCCAAGGGCATTTCGCTGTTCGTCACCCCGAAGTTCAAGGTCGATCGCGAGGGCAAGGTGGGCGAGCGCAATGCGCTGCGCTGCGGCTCGATCGAACACAAGATGGGCATCAAGGGCTCGGTCACCTGCGTGATGAACTTCGACGGCGCCGAAGGCTACCTGGTGGGTCAGCCGCACAAGGGCCTGCAGGCAATGTTCACCATGATGAACACCGCGCGCCTGGGCGTCGGCCTGCAGGGCATCGGCCTGTCCGAGCGGGCCTACCAGAACGCACTGAAGTACGCCCGCGAGCGCCTGCAGTCGCGTTCGCTGAGCGGTGCGAAGAACCCGGAAAAGCCGGCCGACCCGATCCTGGTCCACCCGGATGTGCGGCGCATGCTGCTGACCATCAAATCGCTGGTCGAAGGCAGCCGCCTGCTGGCCCTGCACGCGGCCACCCTGATCGACGTCGCCCACCACGCCGAGGATGCCGGCGAGCGCGAACGCGCGGACACGCTGGTGAGCTTCCTGACCCCGATCTCCAAGGCCTGCCAGACCGAATGGGGTATCGAGAATACCTACAACGCGCTGCAGTGCTTCGGTGGCCACGGCTACATCCGCGAGCACGGCATGGAGCAGCTGGCCCGCGATGCGCGCATCACCACGCTGTATGAAGGCACCACCGGCATCCAGGCGCTGGACCTGATCGGCCGCAAGACCGCCTCCAGCCAGGGCGCGGGGCTGAAGCTGATGCTGGCCGAGATCGAGGCCTTCACCAAGGCCAATGAAGGCAACGAAGCGCTGGCCGAATTCATTGCCCCGCTGCGCACCAAGGCCGACGAGTGGGCCAAGCTGACCATGGCGACCCTGCAGCGCGCGGCCACCAACCCCGATGAACTCGGCGCAGCCAGCTTCGATTACCTGTTCTACTCGGGCTATGTGGTGCTGGCCTACTGGTGGGCCCGCAGCGTCGCCGCCGCCGAGGCCTCCGCGCAGAGCGACGCGTTCAAGCAGGCCAAGCGCGAGACGGCCCGCTTCTACTTCGCCCGCGTGCTGCCGCGCACCCTCAGCCACGCCGCCGCGATCCAGTCCGGCGCCGAACCGTTGATGGCGATGACCGACGCGCATTTCGGCGAAGGCTGATCGGCTGCCAGACCACCGACCAACGGTCGGTGGCTACCTGATTGCCGCGCAGGTGCCGACCGCCCGCCGGAATACCGACGCCTGATCGTCGGTAGGTGCCGACCGTTGGTCGGCACCCCGATACACCTTCTGGAGAAAAGCCCCCTTGATGTTCAAGGGGGCGCGCCAACGGCGCGGGGTTAAGGTGGAATGCCTGTCCGAATCGTTACGAATCGGGTAGGGGCGCAAGCCCCTATACCCAATTCGTAACGATTCGGGTATAAGCTGTTTTCCCGATGGAGACAGACACTACACGCTTGGGTCTGATCGATACCGGAGCCTCGTCCGCCCCGGTCGCCGAGGTGTCGCCGATCGTTACGCTGCATCGGCCCGGCTCGGTGAGGTTATTGGCCCTGGACGCCCATGGGCGCGTACTCGACTGGATCAATTGGCAGGACGCATCCTGCCTCTACGCGCGTGGCGCGGTGGCCTGGACCCTGGGCGACCCCTGCCTGCACATCCACGGCGGCATCTGCCGCACCACCGGCCTGCAAAGCGGCTTGGACCTGCACCCGATCATCGCCGCCCGCGGGCATGCGCGCTCCCGCGCGATCGACCCCACCCCGAATCTGTCCAATCCCGCGCTGTTCGCGCGCGATTCGCACCTGTGCCTGTACTGCGGGCAACAGTTCAACCGCCCGCAGCTGACCCGCGACCACGTCATGCCGCTCTCCAAGGGCGGCCTGGACGTGTGGGAGAACGTGGTCAGCGCCTGCTTCCACTGCAACTCGCGCAAGAGCAACCGGACCCCGCAGCAGGCCAGCATGCCGCTGCTCGCCGTGCCCTATCGGCCGAGCTGGATCGAGCACATGATCCTGTCCAACCGCAACATCCTGGCCGATCAGATGGCATTCCTGAAGGCGCAGTTGCCCAAGCGTTCCAAGCTCTGCGCCTGAGCGCGCTGCGACGTTCTGTCGCAGCCTCCGTCACCGTTTACTCACTGAAAAGGCGGTTTGCTTGCCCCACCCTCATTTGGGGGGGAAAATAGGCGCTCAGAAGAAGCGCGATAAACATGATCGATTCCGCCCGCTATCCCCGCCTTGCGCGCATCCAGTCACCGGATGACCTGCGCAGGTTCGAAGAATCCGAACTGCCCGCGATCGCGGATGAACTGCGTGCCTACCTGATTGAGTCGGTCGGCAAGAGCGGCGGCCATTTCGGCGCCGGCCTGGGCGTGATCGAACTGACCGTCGCCCTGCACTACCTGTATCAGACGCCCGTCGATCAGCTGGTGTGGGATGTGGGTCATCAGACCTACCCGCACAAGATCCTGACCGGCCGCCGCGACGAGATCCACACGGTCAAGCAGAAGGACGGCGTCGCGCCGTTCCCCAAGCGCGAGGAAAGCGAGTACGACACCTTCGGTGTCGGCCATTCCTCCACCTCCATCTCGGCGGCGCTGGGCATGGCGATCGCACGCCAGGCCGAAGGCGATGACCGCAAGGTCGTGGCCGTGATCGGCGATGGCGCGATGACCGCCGGCATGGCTTACGAGGCGCTCAACCACGCCGGCGGCATGGAGCAGGAACCGAACCTGCTGGTGATCCTCAACGACAACAACATGTCGATCTCCGAGGCCGTGGGCGGGCTGACCAAGATGCTCGGCCGCGCCACCGGCAGCCGCACGCTCAATGCGCTGCGCGAAGGTGGCAAGAAGATCCTCGGCGACAAGAAGCACAACCCGACCGCGCGCTTCGTCAAGCGCTGGGAAGAGCACTGGAAGGGCATGTTCGTGCCGTCCACGTTCTTCGAGGAAATGGGCTTCCATTACACCGGGCCGATCGACGGCCATGACGTGCCGGCGCTGGTCGCCACGCTGAAGACGCTCAAGAGCCTGAAGGGCCTGAAGCTGCTGCACGTGATGACCACCAAGGGCAAGGGCTACGAGCGCGCCGAGGGTGACCAGATCGGGTATCACGCGGTCGGCCCGTTCGATCCGGACAAGGGCCTGGTCTCCAAGGGCGGGGCCAAGAAGCCGACCTATACCGACGTCTTCAGTGACTGGCTGTGCGATGCCGCCGCGGCGGAGCCGAAGCTGATGGGCATCACCCCGGCGATGCGCGAAGGCTCGGGCCTGGTGCGCTTCAGCAAGGAATACCCGGAGCGCTACTTCGATGTGGCCATCGCCGAGCAGCACGCGGTGACCCTGGCGGCCGGCATGGCCACCCAGGGCGCCAAGCCGGTGGTGGCGATCTACTCGACCTTCCTGCAGCGCGCGTATGACCAGTTGGTGCACGACGTGGCCGTGCAGGAACTGGACGTGCTGTTCGCCATCGACCGCGCCGGCGTGGTCGGCCCGGACGGGGCGACCCATGCCGGCAACCTGGACCTGAGCTTCCTGCGCTGCGTGCCGCACATGGTGGTCATGGCACCGTCCGATGAGGCCGAATGCCGCCAGATGCTGACCACCGGCCTGCGCTACGCCGGCCCGGCTGCGGTGCGCTACCCGCGCGGCAGCGGGACCGGCATCGCCGCCGGTACGGATCTGGCCACGCTGGAGATCGGCAAGGCCGAGCTGCGCCTGCAGGGCAGCCGGATCGCCCTGCTCGCGTTCGGCAGCACCGTGACGGCCGCCGAACAGGTCGGCCGCGAACTGGGCCTGACCGTGGTCAACATGCGTTTCATCAAGCCACTGGACCGGGCCCTGCTGCTGGAACTTGCGCAGCGCCATGAAGGCTTCGTCACCATCGAAGACAACGTGGTTGCCGGCGGTGCCGGCTCCGGCGTGGCCGAGCTGCTCAATGCCGAGAACGTGCTAAAGCCGTTCCTGCACCTGGGCCTGCCGGACAGCTTCCAGCACCATGCCAGCCGCGAAGACCTATTGGCCGACGCCGGCATCGATGCCGCCGGCATCCGCCAGGCCGTGCTCAAGCGCTGGCCGATGCTGGTCAAGAGCGGCCAGACGCTCAGCGCCGCCGGCTGAACCACGGCGCGCCCCCACTGGGTGAGCGCTCAGGAAAAGCAGCGAGGCCGCGTCCCATCGACGCGGCCTCGTTCGTTTGAGCGCTCAGGGGGCGCTCAAACGCGGTGCACCGGCCATCAGTAGATCTGGAACTGGGCGCGGCAGCCGCCATCCACCCAGACGCCGGTGCGATCCCAGCCCCAGGTCCGCCCTTCGATACAGGCGTTACGCGAGGTCTGGCGGACCAGCCGCGCCTCGCGGCGGACATTGGCCACGCAGCGCTGACGGCGATGGTCGTTGGAATCGCAGGTCAGGATCTGGCCCCGGCCGTTGTTGCCGCCGCCGTTGTGGCCCCAGCCACCCCCACCGCCATTCCAGCGGCCGCCGCGGCCGCCCTCGGCGATGAACTCGGCCCGGCAGCCCTGCGTTACCCACACGCCGTTGCGTGCCTGGCCCCAGGTCTGGCCTTCAACGCAGGGCGAGCCGGAAATCTGCCGCACCAGGCGCGCGCGTCCCGGCAAGGCGCACTGCTGCGTCCGGTTCTTGATCGATTCGCAGCGCACCGGACCGCCGTTGTAACCGTCGTCGTAATAGCGGTCGTAGTTCTGCGCCGGGGCGCCGCCGGCCAGCGCCATCAGCGCCGGCACCACGGCCCAGCGCAATCGTCTGGCGGCCTGGGAAGGGCTCGTGTTCGACATGGGATCCTCGTTGCGTGTTGGGGGAGGCGCACAGGATCGGTGATCGTCCGGCGGCGCGACATAGGCCAGAAGTCGCTGATTTCATCCCCTATTTAGGTACCCGACGCGAGGCTGACTGGACGGACGGCAGGCGGTCACATCCGCACGGACAGCCTTGGATGGCCGGCTCAGCCGTAGCGGACGGCGTCCACGTAGGTCTCCAGCACCTGCACCCGGACGGCGCTGCTGTCGCCGGTCTCGGCATAGTGCTCGCGTGCCAGGGCATCGGCGAAATCGAAGGCGGTGGCCCCGCTTCGGAACGCAATCGGTGCGGATTTGGCTGGATGCACGACGTGCCAGCGGCGTTCGATGTGTTGCAGTTTGATCACCATGCGGATCGTTCCTTTGCGGCATGCCTGGGCGAAAAGCTCACGACGGGAGGGGTCCATCCCTCAGCAGGAACGATAGAGCAGGTTGAAGCCCGTTGTTATCGGATTAGTCTGATTTTGCTCAGCCGTCGGTGCCCAGGAACCGGAACGGTTCGGACGGCTGGAACCGGGGCAGCGCGTCGCCGGCGAATACATTGCGCTGGTCCGGCCCGAGGTCGAGTTTCAACACCGAAGCGCCGCGCGAGAAATCGGCCTTGTTGAGATCCACCCAGAAGGTATTGGGCGTCATCGCCGATTCAAAGAAATACAGCTTGCGCTTGTGGTCGGCCACCGTCCGCCAGCGCGTGGAGGAGATGTTCGGCTCGCCCGGCGTGGTGATGCCATACGGCACGGACACATTGCGGATCACACTGAACACACTGGCCAGTGCCACCACCGGATCCTCGCTTTTGGGAATCGCGTTGATGTAGAACTTCGCGCGGGCGAAGCGATCGGCCGAGCGGTTGGTGCCGGGCAGCATCACGGTGCCACCGATCTCCTGCCAGTACGCGTTGAGCGCCAGTTGCTGATCGAACACAGGCGAGTTGGTCATCACCTGATAGGCGCGATCGTGATGGATCACCTGCTTGCCGTTGATGTATTCCACGATGGCGCTGTCGCCGCTGGCGTCGGACAGGGACAGGTGCAGCGTGGCCAGCCGGGACTCGCCCGGCACCTTGTCCGTCACGATCGAAAACGGCTCGCGCTCAAGGGCGGCGACGGCCTCGGCAACGCTGGCGAAGTTGTCGAGCACGTATTGCGCCCACAACGAGATCGCCAATCCCGGTTTGCTGCCCCGTTGCTGCGGGTACTGCGATTCTGCCAGCCACAACAGATTGGCTGACAACCCTGCTTCGTTGAGTCCATCGGTGGTGGAGATGTCATACCCGGTGGCGACCACGCTGCCGTAGCGCGAGGTCCAGCGGATCGAGCGAGGGCCGGCCTGGCCATCACGGTCGATGCCTTTGGGCAGCACCCACAGGTTGGTGGCCACATCGCTCTTCCAATCCATCGAGCGGGCCGTGATCACATCCTGGTTGTCGCCCAGGTACACCACGCGGGTGCAGGCATCGGCCTGGGCCGAGACACAGGTGAGCGCCGCAGCGAGTGCGATGTGACGCATCGAAAACAGTGTTTTCATGACGTGCCTCCTGGCAGTGGTGCTGACAACCTCGCGTCAAACCTGATACCGGCGACGTCCATCCAGGCAGGTCGCACGCATCCTGCTTCAACGCATCATCGCGTTCCGCAGTGCTCGTCACGGACTACAACGCAGCATCGGCAGAATCGCCCAGCGTCATATCAGCCCACGCCCGGTGATGGAGGAGTGAACCCTGCATCCTGCACGTGGCATCGACGGAGCCGGCGCGAGACTGCCCGCGACCTCAAGCGCCCACGGAGCCTGCATGTCCATTCGAGCCGCCCTGCTTGCCCTGCTTGC
>DMZT01000093.1:5411-5767 GCA_003484865.1 Stenotrophomonas sp. | reverse complement strand
GGGTTCTACCCGGCTGCCTGCGCCACGCAACAGCAGGAGCAGCCGGGTAGAACCCGGCTCTACGCGGGAAGCAGCCGACTGACCGTCGGCTCTACCCCCCGGCAGCGTCGGCACCGGTTAGGCATCGGCGGCGACGAAGCCCCCGGTCTGCCGCGCCCACAGCCGCGCATACAACCCGCCCGCCGCGATCAGCTCGGCGTGCGTGCCGGTCTCCACGATGCGGCCCTGATCCATCACCACCAGCCGGTCCATGCGCGCGATGGTGGACAGGCGGTGCGCGATCGCGATCACCGTCTTGCCGGTCATCAATTCGTCCAGGTTGTCCTGGATCGCCGCTTCCACTTCCGAATCCAGCG
>DMZT01000093.1:0-5193 GCA_003484865.1 Stenotrophomonas sp. | reverse complement strand
ATCGGGGCGTCCTTGAGCAGCACCCGCGCGATCGCGATGCGCTGGCGCTGGCCGCCGGACAGTTTCACCCCGCGCTCGCCGACGTGCGCGTCGTAAGCACGGCGCCCTTCCCCATCGACCAGCGTATCGATGAAGGCCGAGGCGCGTGCCTTGGCCACGGCGGCATGCAGCTGCGCCTCGGTTGCATCCGGACGCCCGTACAGCAGGTTGTCGCGGATCGAGCGGTGCAGCAGCGAGGTGTCCTGGGTGACCACGCCGATCTGCCGGCGCAGGCTCTCCTGGGTGACACCCGCGATGTCCTGGCCGTCGATGCGGATCTGCCCGCTCTCCAGGTCGTACAGACGCAGCAGCACGTTGACCAGGGTCGACTTGCCGGCACCCGAGGGACCCACCAGGCCGATCTTCTCACCGGGTTTCACCTGCAGGTCCAACCCGGCGATCACGCCCCCGCGTTTGCCGTAATGGAAATGGATGTGATCGAAATGCACGGCGCCCTGGCTGACCACCAACGGCACGGCGTCGATACGGTCCTGCACGGTCAGCGGCTGGGAGATGGTGGTGATGCCGTCCTGCACCGTGCCGATATCTTCGAAGATGCCGTTGATGGTCCACATGATCCAGCCGGACATGTTGTGGATGCGGATCACCAGGCCGGTGGCCAGGGTAATTGCGCCGACGGTGATGTGGCCGCCGTTCCACAGCCACAGCGCCAGGCCGCAGGTGCCCACGATCAGGAAGCCGTTGACGATGGCGATGGTGACTTCCAGCCCGGTGGTGACCCGGGTCTGGCCACGGTGCTTGGTGGCCAGTTCGTCGATCGCCTCGGCCACGTAGGCCTGCTCGCGCCCGCCATGGGCGAACAGCTTCAGCGTGGGCACGTTGGTGTAGCCATCCACAATGCGGCCCATCGCTTTGGAGCGTGCTTCGGAGGCGATCCACGCGCGCTCTTTGGCCCGCGGCACGAAGTACCACATGATCACCGCGTAGCCGGCCATCCACAGCCCCAACGGAATCATCAGCCGCCAGTCCGCCTGCGCGAACAGGTACAGCGCGGTGCCGGTGTAGACGATGATGTACCAGAGCGAATCGACCATCTGCACGGCCGATTCACGCAGCGACGTCCCCGTCTGCATGACCCGATTGGCCATGCTGCCGGCGAAATCGTTCTGGAAGAAGCTCAGGCTCTGCCGCACCACATAGTTGTGCATCAACCAGCGCGAGCGGTTGCTCAGCCCCGGTACGATCGCCTGGTTCACCAGCAGGCTGTGCAACGACACCAGCAGCGGGCGCGCGATCAGGGTGATGCCGGCCATCCACATCAGCGTGTTGGCATGCCGCGCAAAGAAATCGCTGCCGGGCTGCTCGGCGACCATGTCCACGATGCGGCCAAGGAAATCGAACATCGCCACTTCGACCAGCGCCAACAGCAGGCCGGCGATCAACGTGGCCAGCAGCACCGGCCACACCGGGCGCAGATAGTGGATATAGAACGGCACCACCTTGCGCGGTGGCATGCGCGCATCGATCGGCGGGAAAACCGGAATCAGCGATTCGAACCAGCGGAACATCGCAGTGCACCAAAAACAAAACAGGCCGCGATTATCCCACCGCGGCCTGTCCTTTTACTCTCACCTCCATCACACGCCGGCGACGGGGTTCAGCCCTTGGCCTCGGGCGCGATCGGTGTCAGCAGCAGGTCCTGGAAATCGAAACTGAAATCGGTCAGCGAGGACGCCGCCTGCATGCGGACCTCACGGACGTTGCCGTCCGGATCCAGACTGAAATTCACGAAGGCGTCGGCATTGAGTGACCGGTCGTCCCAGCGCACCAGGAAGGTATCGTGCTGCCAATGTTCCAGCGTGCCGATCAACTGCGCGGTCTTGCCGAAGCGCAGGCGCAGCTTGCCGCCCTGCTGCTCAACGAATACATCGCCGTACCATGGGTCGCGGTAGCCCCCTGCGTAGCGCGCCAGTGGCAGCGACGGCTTGGATCTCGCATCACGTGCGGCCTGGTGCTTGGCCCAGCCTTCGTCTGCTTTCTCCTGTGACTTGGCAACGGCAGCGGCATACGCGGCGACCCAGTCGGTGGCCGGGGCCTGCAGATAGGCATCCAGCGCTTCCATCGTGATGGCATTGAAGGCCGCGCCGACTTCCTGGTTGGTGAGCACCACGATGCCCAGCTTGTGCTCCGGCACCAGGGTCACGCGCGACACCATCCCCGGCCAGCCGCCGGTATGCCAGACCAGCTTCTGGCCGCGGTAGTCGCTCAGGCTCCAGCCTTCGCCATAGCCGGCGAAGTTCGGCCGTGCGGCCGCCAGCTGCGGCACGCTCGGTTCGGGCACGACCTGAGGCGTAATCATCTGCCACATCGCCTGCTGGGTCTTGGCGGTGAACAGTGGCTGCCCGTTCTCCAGCGTGCCGTGGGCCAGCTGCACGTTCATCCAGCGCGCCATGTCGTGCACGCTGGAATAAATGCCGCCGGCGCCGGCATTGTTGGACCAGGTCAGCGGCGCGACGGTGCGCAGCTGGCTGAAATCGTACTTGGCGTGACCGACCGCGGCGTTGTCGCCGGGCTGCAGATGATCGGCGTTGTAGCGGGTGCCTTGCATGCCCACCGGGGTGAAGATGTGCTGCTGCAGGAAGTCCGCATAGGTCTGCCCGGATACCTGTTCGATCACCTGCTGGGCGACCGCGTAGAGAATGTTGTCGTAGGCATAGCGATCACGGAAACCGGCCTTCAGCGGCACCTTGCCCAGCCGCTGCACCACCTCCTTGTTGCTGTAGGAGGTGGTCGGCCAGAACAGCAGGTCGCCCGCGCCCAGGCTCAGGCCACTGCGGTGCGAGAGCAGATCGCGGATGCGCATTTCGCCGGTGACGTACGGATCGGACATGCGGAAGCCGGGCAGATGATCGATCACGCGATCCTCCATCTTCAGCTTGCCCTGCTCGGCCAGCAGATTCAGCGCGGTGGCGGTGAACGCCTTGGTGTTGGACGCGATCGCGAACAGCGTATCGGCCTGGACCGGATCCGGCTTGCCCAGCTCGCGCACCCCGTAGCCGCGCTCCATCACTACCTTGCCATCCTTGACCACCGCCACGGCGATGCCGGGGATGTCGAACTCGGTGCGGGCGCGTTCGATGGTGGCGTCCAGCCGCTGCAGTTCGGCCGGCACGGCGGCCGATGCCAAGGGTGCGCATGCGAGCAGCACGGCGCCTCCGATCCAGGATGTGTTCAAGCAGTGTCTCCGGTTGCGTGTGGCGGGGGCGTCGAGGGTGTCGCTGCCCCGGTTTCGCACGATGGTAACGCGGCCCGGATCAGGCTCGCCTGTGCCAGAAGGAGGCCCGCCATGACCGCGCCCGCCGAGACCACCGCCACGATCATTCCCTGCCTGCGCTACCGCGATGCACACGCCGCGATGGCGTGGCTGCAGCGCGCGTTCGGCTTCCAGAAACAGGCGGTGTATGCCGAGGGCGATATCGTCCACCATGCCCAGATGGTGTATGGCCACGGCATGATCATGCTCGGCTCGGTCGACAACGCCAGCGAGTGGGGCCGCTACAGCGTCCACCCGGACGAGGTCGGCGGTCGGCAGACCCAGAGCGCCTGCGTGATCGTGGCCGATCCGGATGCGCACCATGCGCGCGCCGTCGCCGCGGGCGCGCAGATCGTCATGGACATCGCCGACCAACCGTATGGCGGCCGCGGCTATGCCTGCCGCGATCTGGAAGGTTACCTGTGGTGGTTCGGCAGCTACGACCCGTGGGCCGACCATGCGGGCGGCGCATGAGCACACCGCCCGGCACCATCCGCACCGGCATCGGCGGCTGGGTCTTCCCGGCATGGCGCGGCGGCACGTTCTATCCGGCCGGGCTGCCGCAACGCGAAGAACTGGCCTACGCCAGCCAACAGCTGGGCTGCATCGAGATCAACAGCACGTTCTACCGTGCGCAGAAGCCGGCCATCTATGCGCAGTGGCGCGAGCAGACGCCAGCGGGCTTCCGCTTCTCGGCCAAGGCGCCGCGCACGATCACCCAGACCCATGACCTGACCACCGTTGGTGAACGCGCCGAGCGCTTCATCGAGGGCATCAGCGTGCTGGAGGACCGGCTGGGACCGCTGATCTGGCAGTTCGGCGACAGCCATCCCGCCGGTGCGGACGAATTCGAGCAGTTCCTGGGCATGCTCCCGCGCAAGATCGACGGTCGGCTTCTGCAGCATGCACTGGAGGTACGCAATCCTGCCGCATGGACGCCGGCGCTGTTGGCCGCTGCCCGCGCCCACGGTGCAGCGCTGGTATTCAGTGGCTCGGATGAGTACCCCAGCTTTGCCGACCCGACCGCGGGGTTCATCTATGCGCGGCTGATGCGCTCGCGCGCCAACCTGCGCGCCGGCTACCCGGCCAGGGCCATGGAGCAATGGTGCCTGCGTGCGATGCGCTGGGCCCGCGGCGAAGACAATCCGGACCTTCCCCACCTTTGCGCCGAACGCCCCGCGCAGCCACCGCGCGAGGTATATGTGCTGTTCATCGGTGCGGCCAAACAGCGCAATCCCGGCGCGGCGATGGCGCTGCGCGATCAGCTGCAGCTGCTCGGCGGCAGCTGATGCGTTAGCGGTTCCGGCGGCGCGCCGCCAAGGCACCATCCAGCCACCACACCAGCGCACCGCACACGACGAACACCACTGCCACGGACAGCGCATTGCGCGCAACCAGCGCGATGCCCAGCGCGCCCAGGTCCAGGAAGGGATACGGGTACTGCCCACTGAGCCGCCCGACCAGCAGGGCCCAGCCGAGGTAGACCGTCGGCAACGCCAGTGTGCTGAGCAACCCACGCCGATGCAGGCCGCCATGCGGCCCGGCCAGCCAGCCAAGCAGATACAGCACGGGCACCGCGTAATGCAGGCCGGCATCGGCCCACCATTGCGCGCCCTGCGGGTGCCACAGCGGACGCAGGATGATCACGTAGATCAACCCGGTGATGCCGATGAACAGCGCCACCGCCGCGCGCGGGACCGGGCCGGCCAGCCCTTCACGGCGGCCCCGGGCCAGTGCCAGGCAGACCGCGGCGACGCCGATGTTGCTCAGGATGGTGAAGTAGCCCAGGTAGCGCAGCGTCGCGTCCGCAGCCCCCAGGCCGGGCGTGCGCAGCAGCAGGTGGTACTGCAGCAGCAGTGCCACCACAGATCGGAAGAGCG
>DMZT01000182.1:18358-22921 GCA_003484865.1 Stenotrophomonas sp. | reverse complement strand
CGGACCCTTAGAGATATCCATGTGACCACCGTCGCCCCATCGCGCGCCCTCGGCGCCCTCCTGTTGTTCAGCGGCATCGCCGCCGTCATTCTTTGCCTGGTCCTGCTGGCGCTGGCCACGCCGTCCCATCGCCGCCCGGTGTTCCGGCTGGCGATCGGCCCGCAGATGGCGACGCCGTATGGTCTCGGTGGGTCGCCATTGAACGGAGGGCCGAGCGCCTACGCAGAAGCGCTGGAGGCCCATGTCGGCATCCGGCTCGAGCTGCACCGCTCGCCCTCCATCGAGCGTGCCATCGACCTGCTTCGGACCGGTGAGGTGGATGGCGTCGCATTCTCGCTGCCGTCGACCCGCGCACTGCTGCCGGCCTCGGCGGTCGTCTCCGCACCGTTCTACACCGGCACTTCCGTGCTGGTCACTCGCCGCGGTTCGGATCACGCTCCGCTCGCCGCATTGGCGGGTCGCCGCGTGGCAGTGATCGACAATGGCGAGTACCGCGCCTTTCTGGCACGCAACCATCCAGGCATCCAGGTCCTGCCCATGGCCTTACCGGGCGACATGCTGGCGGCGCTGGACAGCGGCACGGCCGACGCGGCACTGGGCGGCGATGCCATTCTGGTGCCACTGACCCGGCGCGATCACAATGCCATCCTGCAGGTGCACCCCGCGCCCGATGCGCCACCGGTGGAGCTGCGCGTGGCATCGGTACCGCGGCGTGCGGCCGATGTTGCCGCAGCCCACGACGCACTGGGTGCGCTGCCCTCGACCATCCACACCGACATCCTCGAGCGTACGCTCGATGCCATCTACCGCGCGCCGCCCACGATCCGCGCGGTCGCCCTCTACTACCGCGTCCCCATCGTGGTCTGCTGCCTGGTGATGCTGACGATCCTGCTGAGCATGCTGCGGGCCTATCGCATGACACGCCGCGCCGCCGCCCGCCAGGCCGAGGCCGCCCGCATCCTGACGCTGGTCAACCATGAGCTCCGCAACAGTGCGTCGTCCGTGATCTCGGCGATCGACCTTGCCGAGGCCGAGCCGGTGCAACCTTTGCGCGAACAGCATTTCGCATCCGCGCGCTCGGCCGCCGATGCCTTGCGGCACACGCTGACCAATGCCCTGGAATTCATGTTTCACGAGGCCACCCATCGTCACAGCGCCGGCGCCTGCCATCGCGCGCATGCCGTGCTGGTGGAGTGCATCTCCGGAATGCGGCCGCTGGCGCTGTCCAAGGGACTGCAGCTGCGCCTGGCCCTGGAAGGGCCCGATGCCACGGTCACGCAGTGCGATGCGCGTGCCCTCCACCACATTGCCAGCAATCTGATCTCCAACGCCATCAAGTTCTCGGACACCGGGGTGATCGGCGTCCGACTGGGCTTCCTGCGCGGCGTCGGCGAGCTCGGCCAGATCAGCATGCGGGTCACTGACACCGGCCCGGGCATTGCCACGGAAGATATCGAACGCATCTTCGTGGCGTTCAGTGGCACCGCCCAGGGCCGGCGCAAGCTGGGCACCGGCATCGGGTTGAGCTTGTGCCGCCGGATCGCCATCAGCCAGGGCGGTGACATCGCCGTGGTCAGCAAGCTCGGCCGCGGCTCGACGTTCATCGCCACGTTGCGCGGGCGGCGCGAGGCAACCACTGCAGCACCGGCGGCAACCCTGGATTGCCCACGGGCGCTGGTGATCGAGGATCAGCCAGCCATTGCCGAGATCATCCGGCGCAGGCTGCACAGTCAGCAGTTCGAGGTCTCGGTGGCCCACACCGGCGCCAGTGCCCTGGCCAGCCTCGCTGCGGAGGGTCCGTTCGCGCTGATCACGCTGGACGGCGACCTGATGGACCAGACCGGAAGCGCCATTGCCGTTGCCATCAGGCGCATGGAAAGCCGTCACGGCTGGCCGGCCGCCCGCCTGATCTCCCTGTCCGGCGCAACGGAAGACGGCGATCGCCAAGGTTATGCGGGCACCGATGTGCACCGCTTTCTATCCAAACCGGTGGCGTGGTGCGAGTTCGATGCTGCCGTGCGGCCGGGGCCGTCGCCGGCGCCCCGCGCGGCCCCTGTCGGCGGTGCACACGGGCTGGATGTCATGGCGATCTATGCCACCCAGATGCAGGTGGACCTCACCGATCTGGAAACGGTGATCGCCGCGGGCAACTGGCGGCGCGCACTGGCCATGGCACACCGCATCCAGGGCGCAGCGTCGATGGTCGGCGACAAGAATGCGGTTGCTGCGATATGCGCGCTGCAGACCTGTCTGAAGATCCACGCGATCAATGGCGACCCAGCCGATCAAGACCTGACGCAGTTGGCGATCCTGCTCGCCCGCCTGCGTGATGCTGCCAACGGCGGCGACACGCACCCCCCGACTTCGTCAGGCTGAGCCGCACGCAGGGCCCGCGGGGTCGCGCCCCTGACGGCGGGGCGCGTTCTCTGGAGATCGGCAGCTGCCCACCCGCGAGGGCGCCACGGGGGGCGGTCATCGGTTGTCTCCGACCGGCGAAGACCCGGCCGCAGCAGGGCCAGGCCATTCGCGGAAACCCGCGCAAGCAGGCCCCAAAACGCAGACTCCCCGGCGCGCAGATGCGAACCGGGGAGTGCTGGAACCCGCAATGCTGGGGCGTTACCAACCGATGCCAACACCCAGGCCAACGCTCTGCTCACCGCTGTTGGTGAACGCGCCGTTGAGGCTGAAGGTGGCCGAGCCCTTCTCGTTGAGCACCCGCTGGTAGCCCACGGCCATGGCCGATTCGCCATCGCTGTAGCCCACGCCGGCACCCAGCCGGTTGTAGGTGGCCAGGCCGGCGGTGTTCATGGCCATCGCGCTCTGCGCGCTGTTCATGGCCGCCAGCCGGTTGAAGCGCTTGTCCATCTTGTCCAGACGCTGTTCGACCCCTTTGATCGCGTCATCGGTGTACTCGTTGGCGCGGGCGAGCATCTTCTCCAGATCGGCGGTGCTGACCTGCGGCGTGGGAGTGGGTGCAGGGGCCGGTGCGTCGGCCTTGGACGGCTTGCCGCCGTCGTCGGCACTGGCGATGCGACCCCCACCATCTCCGGCAGAGGCGGCCTCCGGCGTACCCGATACCGCGCCGCTGCCTTCCTCCTCCGCCACGAGCGGCGTAGGTGCACTGGCGGTCGCCATTGCGCGACCTTGCGGCGGGGTGTCAACGCGCTGTTCCAGACCGTCGATGCGGCCGTCCAGGCGCTGCTCCATGGCATGCAACTGGCCGCCGTTGACCGCCTCCCGGCTGCCGGGTGCGATCAGACCGTTGCCCACGTTGCCGAGCACCATGCCGTTGGCGCCGGCCAGGTTGAGCTGGTTGAGGCCATCAGTGCGGGTGGCGGGGCTGTCCTGGAAGACCGAGCGGAGCTGGTGCTCCACCCGGTCGACGCGGGTGCCGTTGGTGATCACGGCAGTGTCTAGCGCGGTCAGGGCATCGTTGACGGTGTGCTGCAAGCCGCCTTGTACGGCGAAGATGGGGCCGACAACATTGCCATTTGTATCGACTTCACCACCGAGCGTTGCGAGCGCACCACGCAGCTGGCCGACGGTTGCAGCGTCGTTGGCACTGCGGCCGTTGGCTACGTTGACCAGACGGCGTTTTACTAGACCATTGCCAATGGAGACGGTATTTGCCTGGTCTGCATGCGACCCGTAGCCCAGCGCAACACTATCCAATGCCGATGCGTTGACCTGAGCTTGGGCACCGAGGGCTACACCGTGGCTCGCCTCGACACGCGAGCTCGCGCCCAGGGCAAAGCCCTCTCTAGCAATCTCGAGCACATAGGATCCACGACCCAAAGCAACAGAGTTGACACCCATAGCCTTTGAGTAGCTTCCCAAAGCCACACCTCCCTGCGATGTTGGCGATGCTTCAGCAGAATCCCCGACGGCAATGCCAAGGGAACCAGCGCGGGCGTCTTCACTAAAGCTATCGGTATCGACCTTAATGAACCTGCTTTGATCCTCGAGCTCTCCCATACGCTGATTGGTAGCAAACAACTGACCGCCGTTTACCGCATCTGTACTGCCAATAGAGCTGATGTCGCCGGCGGCCAAGCCAACGATCCTGGCTCCCTCCAACTCGACCAAGCTACGCCCAGCAGTGAACTTCACGACGTTCCCGAGATCCGGATCAAGATCGTCAACATCCGCGCGCAGCTTGTCGATATCTTGCTTATTCTCACCTATCTGATGATTGCTGGCGTGCAACTGGCGACCCGTTACAGCGTCACTGCTGTCCGCACTCAGCAGGGCGTCATCGATGCCAGTAAGTCGAGCTCCGTCGAAATCAATCAAGCCTCCCATGCCGGTCAATCGCGCCCCATCTGTGGGCTCCAGCTGGTCTCGCAGTCCATCAATTTCGTTTCGATTGCGTTCGATCTTCTGTTCAACTGCGTGCAACTGGCCACCGTTGACCGCGTCGCGGCTGCCGGGTGCGATCAGACCGTTGGCCACGTTGCCGAGCACCATGCCGTTGGCGCCGGCCAGGTTGAGCTGGTTGAGGCCATCAGTGCGGGTGGCGGGGCTGTCCTGGAAGACCGAGCGGAGCTGGTGCTCCACCCGGTC
>DMZT01000182.1:0-18298 GCA_003484865.1 Stenotrophomonas sp. | reverse complement strand
CCACGTTGCCGAGCACCATGCCGTTGGCGCCGGCCAGGTTGAGCTGGTTGAGGCCATCAGTGCGGGTGGCGGGGCTGTCCTGGAAGACCGAGCGGAGCTGGTGCTCCACCCGGTCAACGCGGGTGCCTGTGGTGGTCACGGCACCGTCGAGCACTGCTAGTGCATCGGCGACCGTGTTTTGCGTGCTCCCTTGCAGGTTATAAGTCGGGCTGATGATGTTGCCATTCACATCTACGCCTGCATTACCCCCAAGCAAGGCTAGAGACTCATTTAGCTGTGTAATGGTGCTTGCGTCTTCTGCATCTCGACCGCGGGCAACGTTCACAATGCGTCGCTTCTTCGTCAGGTTTCCAACAGATACAACATTCTCTTCAGTCGCCGTTGATTCTCCCCCAAGCGCAACTGAGTTCTCCGCTCCAATCTCCACTCTGGAATAGCCGCCAAGGGCGGTGCCATTCTTGCTCAGAACTGTAGAACCAGTTCCAAGTGCGAATCCATTATCCGCAGCCCCGTCCACGAACGCCGCTCGACCTAGCGCGACTGAGCTCCTTGCTCTAGCCCTTGCATAAGCGCCGACCGCGGTAGCGCCATTGGTCCCCTCACCTGCCTCTGCGCTACCGCCAATAGCAACGGAGAACTCACCTGCTTTTGCAGAAGAGCTCTCTTCATCAAAGTCCACAGCAACAAACCGCCCGGCGCTTTCCATCAAGGAAACTCGATGATTGGTGGCAAACAACTGCCCACCATTAACCGCATCCGTACTCGCCGCCGAGCTCACATCGCCCGCAGCCAGTCCACGCACCCGTCCACCGTTCATATCAATGCTACCGTCCGCAGCAAACTTCACCACACCGTCCAAGTCGGGATCGAAGTTCTCGAATTCGGTGCGCAACGCATCCAGGTCACGACGGTTGCCCGTGATGCGCCCATCCTGCCCGGACAGCTGCAAGGCGTGCGTCGCCAGCACCCCTTCCTGGGCCGTCACTTTCTGCTGGGTACCGAACAACTGCTTGCCTGTAACCGCGTCGGTACTGGTCGCACTCAGGGTGCCATCCGCCACACCGCTCAGCTTGCGCGCTGCATTGGACTTGTTGCGCAGGTCCAGCGTGGTGCCGGTGTTTTGAGCACCCAAGCGCAGGTTTCCGCTTGCTGAGACCTGGCTGACCAGGCCTTCCAGCGCCGTCGCACGGCCTACCACACCGTCCGCCGTTCGCTGTGCGGCAGTTGCTGCCGTTTGCGCAGTGGCTGCCGCGTTCTGCGCTGCGGTCACATTGGTGTTGGTGACATTGAGCTGCTTCCCGGTTACCGCTTCGGTGCTGGTGGCACTCACGGTGCCATCAGCCACGCCGCTCAGTTTGCGTGCCGCGTTCGACTTGTTGCGGACGTCCAGAACGGTACCGGTGTTCTGCCCACCCAGGCGAAGGTTGCCCGTCGCCGACACCTGGCTGACCAGGCCCTCCAGCGCCGTCGCACGCGTCACTACCCCGTCCGCCGTTCGCTGTGCATCGGTCGCGGCGGTCTGTGCCGTCGTCGCAGCGCTGTGCGCTGCCGTCACGCTGGTGTTGGTAGCCGCGAGCTGCTTGCCGGTCACCGCCTCGGTACTGGTGGCGCTCAGCGTTGCATCGGCCACGCCGCTGATCTTGCGGTTGGCGTTGGATTTGTTGCGCACATCCAGCGTCGTGCCCGTGTTCTGCGCGCCAAGACGCACAGGGCCAGCGACTGCCGTCTGGCTGACCAAGCCCTCCAATGCGGTTGCGCGGGTAGTCAGGCCATCGGCCGTGCGCTGGGCCGCACCCGCTGCGGTCTGCGCACTGGTGGCGGTGCTCTGTGCGGTGCCGACGAGGGTGTTGGTCGCGTGCAGCTGGCTGCCGGTGACCGCATCGGTACTGCCCGCGCCGATGGTGCCGTCCGCCACGTACTGGATCTTGCGCTTCCCGCTGGCGTTACCCACAGAAACCGAATTGTCCGAAGCGGTGACAGAGCCGGCGCCCAAGGCCACCGCATTGCCATGGGTGGCGCTGCTGCGATCGCCCAGTGCCAGCGCACTGCCCCCGCCTGCCTTGGCCAGGTTGCCCAATGCCGTGGCGTAGCTGCCGGTCGCGACCGCCTCGCGGCCGACCGCCGTGGCCTGGTTGGCGGTCGCCTGCGCACTGAAGCCCAGCGCCGTGGCGTGCGTCCCCTGCGCCTTGGCCGAGGTGCCGCTGGCCAATGCGCCGGTGCCGGTGGCGGTGGCTTTATTGGCCGCCGTCATGGCGGTGCCGGTGGCCGTGGTGTTGGCGGCCACCGTCGCCTTGGCCGCAGCCCCATCGGCAGCGGTCTTGGCTGCCGTAGCGGTGCTGGTGGCCGTGCTCACGGCCTGGTTGGTAGCGTGCAGCTGTTGCCCGGTCACCGCATCGGTACTGGTGGCGCTCAACACGCCGTTGTCGATGTTCTGGATGCGGCGCTTGGTTCCATTCCGGTTGGCCACGTCCAGCACGGTGCCAGTGTTGGAAGCGCCGACACGGATCGTGCTGCTGGTCGACGTCTGCGTGACCAGCGAGGCAGCAGCCAGAGCGCGATCTGCGGTGGATTTGGCCGTATTGGCGGTGGTGCGTGCCGCGTTTGCAGTCGTCGTGGCAGCGGTCAGTCGTTCATTGGTGGCGTTGAGTTGCCGGCCAGTCACCGCGTCAGTGCTCGATGCGTTCAGCACGCCGTCTGCAACGTTCACAATGCGGCGTTTGGTCAGGTAATTGCCGACGGAGACGGTGTCGACTTCAGTTGCGCTCGATCCCCGTCCAAGCGCCACCGCGCCGCGCGCTACGGCCAAGGATTCGTAGCCGAGCGCCACTCCGTCGAATTCGGCGCGCGACTCACCACCTACTGCAATGGCGCCTGTCCAGCCGCTGCTGCCTGCATAGGCGTCACCCCCAATGGCAATTTTGGCGATGCCCGCCCCATCATGGGTCTTGGAGCCGCTGCCAACGGCGACGGAGTTCTCGGTGTACGCCTTCGAGCCGTTGCCAAGGGCCGTCGTCCCCAGCCCATTGGCGATAGCGCCAGCCCCCACCGCGGTGCCATAGCCACCGTTGGTCGCGCTGGCCCGGTAGCCGACCACCGTGCTGTCGGGACCGTTGCCTTCAGCAAAATTGCCCACGGTTACACCACCGGCACCGTTTGCCCGGCTCTTGATCCCTGCGGAAAAGCTTCCGTAGCCGTTCGCACCGGCCTCACCGCCCAGCGCCATGGTTTCTTCAGCGGTCACCAGGCTCCAGTTTGCAGCAGAGGTATTCCCATATACCGACCCCTTGATCACGCCCATGACCACGGCATTGCCGGACGGGGCCACCGACATGGCGTGGAAGGCACTCAACACTTGGCGTTCCCACCAATCAGCGTCGTCGTCAGCGGCTTCGACCGCCGCAGCAGTCATTGGGGCCAGACCCAGCAATGCGATCAGCGCCGCGCTTCGGCCTGACGCCTGCGCACGCTTTCCACGCACCGAAGCCAACTCACTGGCAACGACCCAGCACTGCAGGGCGGTGGACCAGACACGGCGATAGATTTTGTTCATGAGAACTCCTTGGGGAACGAAACGAGATGGGAGCCGCCCGGCATTGCGCAGCAGGCAGGTGTGGGGATTCAGGGCGTGAGGGTCTGCACGTGTTCACGATTGCCATCGCGCGTGAGCCGGTAGCGCAGCTGTACGGTGTGGCCCGGCTGCATGGCGAACGGCAGCGGCAGTGCGCTGCCGGGATACAGGCTGCGCGACAGGTCGTGCGCGGTGCATTGGCTGCCATCGCAGTCGGCGATGCTGGTGATGCCCAGGCGCAACGTGCCGGCGTTGCGCAGCTGGTCGCCTTGCACACGAACGTCCACCGTGCCGTCGACGGGCAATACGTTCACCAACGCCCCCCATACCAGGTTCACGCCAATGCTGGCCTGGGCGCCCTCGCCCGCGGCCTGGTCACGTTCGTCCGGACCGCGCACGCCCTCGAAGTAGATGCGGTAAGCGGTCTCGGCCTGCACGGGCTGCAGCGGAATCACGCGGATCAGACGGTTGCCACCGCCGGCCAGGGCAAACTTGCCCGGCGTGACCGCGATGGCCGCTTCGCTGGGATCGACGTCGACCTCATGCTCCTGGTCGCCAGCGGCGTCGACGATACGGCGCAAGGAGGTCTGGATGTACTGCGGCTGGGTGGACTGGGAATAGATGCGGATCTGCGTGCTGCGCTTGCCATCGACCGCCGCGCGCATGGGGTGCACGGTGAGATTGGCGTGTGCAGGTGCCGCCAGCAGCAGCGACAGGGACAACAGAACAAGGACTGGCATTTTCATGGAAGCTCCTGGAAGGTCAGGGCGTGACCGTGGGGACGCGCAGCTCCACCTGCAGCTCGCCGAAGTAGGTGCCGGCCTGCTGGGTGGAAATGGGGACGCGCGGAATATCGAAGGTGATCGGTGTGGGCACGCAGAACACCGGTTGGCTCATGCCGGGCAACAGCACCAGCCGCAACTGAGCGGTATCGATGCCATGCAGCTGTTGCTCCACACCGTTGGGCATGGACACCGGGGCGCCGTTATGGTCCAAGGTGACGGTGTAATCCAGGCGACGGGTGTCGTCGCTGCCACCATCGGTATGCCAGAGCGAATAGCCACCGGGACCGGGCGGCTTGCCACTGCGGTCACGCACGGTCACGCCGAGGTACTGGGCCTGGGAGCCAAGTCCGTCGTAGAGACACATCTCGAGTGAGGTACGGCCGCCTACCGTCTGCCGTATAGGGTCGTAATCGGAGTTGAGTTGAACCAGGGGGGTGACGTGGTGGAAGGCTGGGAAGTAGATTGAGACGGCGTTGCGGTCGGTGATGGTCAGATCAAACGTGAAGCGATACGTCGCGACCGCCGGCCCCGCCAGCTCGTCATGCAACGCAAGAACAAGTTCAGCATCCCAGTGTCCGGCTACAAGCCTGGACATCTCCTCCACCGGTATCAGCAGAGCAGCTCTGGTTCCAACGGAAGATTCGCCACCGCAGTCATCTTTGGCTGCAATCCATGGTGGACGAATGGGGTCGAGCCAGTAGGAACCGCATATGCGCGTCTCCATGCCTCGATTGATCCAGCCTTTCACTGAGAAGTTTGTACGCAGACCCGAGCGCCGCTCTGTGGCCTGTACCTCGATCATTGCTGAACCGGTGGCGCTAGTTGCAACGCCCGTGACCGGGCAAGCGCCCATCCTTGGATCAGTTGACGCGGCACACGTGAGGTGGAGCTGACCATACTTCAGAGACTTGTCCGCGCTGTATCCGAGGACAACTTCAGGCACCCAAAGGTCGATGTCCCCTGGCATCGCCGACCGATCCCACGACATCACAATGTTCTGCGTGGCACTCACCGGATGCGTCTCCGGCGGCCGCTGCCCCCACGCCTTCGGCATCACCACCAACAGCGCCATCAGCAGCATCACGACCCACACACCGCGCCGGTTCATGGCGTGCCTCCCGCAGAGGCCGTCTGCGGCGTGGCCGCCAGCAGGGCCTGCTCCTGCAGTAATCGGGTTACCCGCGCCTGCTGGCGGATCTCCGCCGGCAACTGCGCCACGCCCAGCGGCTCGCACTGCACGGTGCCCACCAGCATCACCACGCTGCGTCGCTCACGCACCTGCAGCGGGCACTGCAACAGGCGGTCCTCCTGCAGCAGGTACAAGGTGCGTTCGCGGCGCGGGAAGTCAGCCACGAAGCCGCCGTTGCTGCCGGTGCCAGGCACCGGTGCATTGAGGATGCGGGCGCCGCCCAACGGCAACCCGGCGATGTCGCGTGCGTTGCCGATGAAGGTGTAGGTCACCTCGATCGGCACCGGCATCTGCACCAGCCGGCCGGGCGACAGGAAGACCGGGCGCGAGCCACCCACGCCGGTCACACGGATCGCGGCATCGCTGTTCAGGGCGCTGGCGTCCTGCACTTCGGCGCGGTGGCTCTGGTAGGCCGGCAGCGGCAACAGGCGGCGCTCGCCGAGTGCCAGCCGTTGCCGGCGCAGACCGCCCACCTGCAGCTCGGCGGCGACGCCGGTCAGTTCCAGATCGTCGGTGTCGTCCACCTGCACAGCCAGGCCGGCCTCGGCCCCCAGCCCGCCGCCCCAGTAAAAGCCGTGCCGGCCCAGCGCCAGGCCGGAGCTGTGGGTGGCACTGTAGGCCATCTCGGTGCGGCCGCGCTGCTGGTAGTGGGCCAGCGTGCCGCCGGTGTGGCCGATGCTGTTCTGCAGCTGCGCGCTGAGCGCGGCGCTGTAGCGGTCGCTGTTGTTGCCACGCAGGTCCACGGTGGCTTCGCGGTACTGCGCCTCCACGTCCTGGCGCAGGGTCTGCCCGGCGCTGTAGTTGACCTCCGGCCGCGCGTGCTGTGGCTGGCGCACGTCCAGACCGTAGCGGCGCTGCGAAGTGCCGCGGTCACCGCGCTGCAGGCGGGTCAGACTGAGGTTGAGGAAGATGCCGCGGTCCCGGCCGTCGCGCAGGCTGCTGTGGCTCTGCTGCTGCCACATGCCGACGCGGGTGGAGATACTGAACTCCTGCCAGCGCTGCACGCGGTTGTAGCTGGCCTGCCAGGTGCGGGTGAGACTGGGCTCGCGGCTGTATCGCTGCTCCCACGGCGGCAGCAGCGGGTCCAACCCGGCCAACGGGTCGTCGATGTCCCCGCCAAGCAGTCGCCCGCGGCTCCAGGTCTGGCGCCGGGTATAGGCGACATACGCACTGCCACCGGCAAGCGGCAGCGCCATCGAGGCACTGAGTGAATCGGCGCAGCCCAGCCGGTCGCGCGCGTCGTCCTCGAACTGGCAGGCCTTGCCGCGCATGCGCTGCTGGTACAGGTTCCACGACGCGCGCCGACGGTACGACAACTGATGCTGCTGGCCGGTGCTGCCATCACTGCCCTGCAGGCCACTGAAGGTGGCGCGGATGTCCTGGGTGGCGAAGGCATGGCGCAGGTCCACGCGCAGCTCGCCATAGCTGACCCCGCCGAGGTCGGCGACACCGGCGGTGATGGCGGTAGTCCGCCCCAGCGGCAGGCGCAGGCCGGCCATGGCCGCCATCTCGCCGTCGAAACGGTCACTGCGGCGCTCGTTGCGGCGGCCGCCCTGCAGGAACCACTGCGCGCTGCTGTTGGTCCAGTCGCCGCCCTTGTCGAACGGCGCCTCTTCGCTGCGCACCAGCACGCCGTCTTCGTAGATGCGCAGGGTCACGCTGTAGCTGCCGAACGGGAAGCGGCGGGTATCAAGCTGGTTGATGCCCGCCTGGAGGTAGAAGGTCTGCAGCAGGCGCTCGCCGTCGAAGGCATCCACGCGCGCATCGCGCGCCAGCAGCACGGTCAGCGGCAGCGCCTGCACGGCAGCCTCGGCGTCCACGTAGGCCTGGGTGGTGCCCACGCGCAGGCCGGCGAAGCGGTCCATCGGCAGCAGGCTGAAGCTGAAGGTGCCGCCCTGGGGACTGGACAGGTTGCGGCGGTCCATGCGCCCGGCCTGCAGGTAGTGCTGCTGGCCCAGGTCATGGCGGTAGTAGGCGTTGTCGAACTGGAAATCCTGGCGGCGCCGGCTGCCGCGGTACTGCTGGCTGTTGAAGTTCCAGTCCACCGCGATGTGGCCGCGCTGCAGCACGCCCAGCGCGCCGGCACCTTGTGCGGTCAGCGCCTGGTAGCCACGGCCGCCACTGAAATTGACGGTCTGCTGGTGCAGGAACGCATTCTCGGCGTTGCTGCTGACCTGGTGGAAGCGATCGGCGGCCGGTTCGGCGCTGATCCACTGGCGGGCAACGAACAGACGCACCGCGCCTTCGCCTTCGTCGTAGAGAGCACGCACGGTGTTGGGATCCTCGGGTGGGTCGAGATAGCCACAGCCGGCGCTACCGCCGCCGTAACGGCAGGCAAGATGGCTGTTCCGCGGGAGTGGCTCGGAGAGGGCCGGCAGCAGTGCTGCCTGGGCCTCGGGAGAGAGGTCGAGCGCCTCAAGTACGCGCGCCGGATCTTCCAGCTGCACGCTCTCAAGAGTGACGCGCACCGGCGACAGGCCCGCCGTGCGCCCGAACAGGCGCACATCAAGCTGCTCGGTCTGGCCGGCAACCAGGTCTTCAAAACCGGCGGGGACGCCGCCCGTGGCGACCAGCGGTGTGGCCAACGACAAGGCGAGCGCCAGCGCCAGCCGGGTAATGGCGGGTGCGTGAGCTTTCATGGGGAGTACGGCCTGAGGCCGCCGGCCCGGGATCCGGGCCGGCGTGGGGTATTACGGCGAAGCGGTCTTCTGCTTCATGGCGATGCTGACGATGCCGTCATAGGTACCGGCGACGGTCAGCGGGGCCTTGGTGGTCTGGGCGATATCCAGATCCATGATGAACGATGCACCCGGCAGTGCACCATCGAAGATATCCGAGGCCCGGAAGTCCTTCGCCGCGACGGTCAGCGGCGTCTTGTTGAGGCTGACGGTCAGTGGCACGGACGGGCCGGTACCGGTCTGCAGCACCAGCACCGGGTCGTGCATCACGTTCACTTCGATGTCCTTGCTTTCATCGTTGGTGAAAACACGAACGCGTTCGGTGACCGTGCGCAGGCCGTCACCGGGCACGTGGACCATCTCCATGGTGTCCGACAGCGGACTACCGTCCGCCTTGAGCAGGGCCAGCGTGAGGTCGACATCGGTGTAGACCTTGATGTGGGATTCGGCGGCGTTGGCCGACAGTGATGCTGTGCTCAGCGCTACAGCGAAAGCGAGCTTCTTGACGATGTTCATTGCGTTCGTTCCTTGGCAAGTGTGTCGTGGAGGTAACTGCCCGCGAGGCGTGGGGTGTCGCAGTGCGACCCTCGCAGACAGGGGGCAACGATAGGCGTGCAGGTTGCGACGCACCATGCAACAACTTGACTAATTCCCATGACGACCCGGAACTGCGAACGCGATGCGCACTGCAACGCAATGCTGTGCGCAACCGCCATGCGTGGATGCACTCGAGCACGTTGTCTCAACTGCTGCTCGGCGACAGCCCGACCGCGCGTGCGTAGTCCATCAGTTCGAACTCGGTCCGCAGCCCGAGGCGTTTCATCGCCGCGCCTTTCTGACGGCTGATGGTGCTCACGGTGCGACGATGGATGTCGGCGATTTCCTTGACCCCGAGGCCGTGCGCCAGCAACCGCACCACCTCGCTTTCGCGCGCGGTGAGCCCGCGCACGCGATGGATCGGCGGCATCAGTCGCTGCGCCAGATCAGCCGGATAATAGACCCCGCCGGCGAGCACGGTGTCCACCGCATCGATCAGCATCTGCAGGGCGCAGGTTTTGGCGAGGATGCCGCAGACGCCCAGCTTGGCGACCGCGCGCAGCACCTCCAGGTTGCCGAACGAGGTCACCACCAGCAAGGCGACGTCCGGATAGTCGCGGCGGATGCCGGCGAGCATGCGCAGGCCATCGGGGCGTCTGCCCCAGGGCATGGAAAGATCGGTGATGACCAGATCGCAGCCGCGCACGGCCAGCAGCGCTTCCAGCTGCTCGGCATCGGCCGCTTCACCGACCACGGAAAATCGGGCGTCGCCACTGAGGACGGAGTGAAGGCCGGTGCGAATGACCGGATGGTCGTCCGCAAGCAGAATGCGTTTCATGACGGGGCCTCAAAGTGTTGTGCGCGGACGGGACACAGGGGCTCGCCACACGCGACGGCGTGCAGGTCGGTTCCCATTTCGTCCATGGCCACCCAGCGCTTGGCTGTCAGCAGGTCGCTCCGGTTGAGCGCGTGCGTATCCCACGTGGTTGGATCGCACGATAGGGGTGCGCTCACGGGTCAGCCATGCATCAACTTGCATAATTTGAAATCTGCGCGCCCGGTTCCAGATGTGCTGATTCCGGCATTGAATCTCTATATCGGGGGCAGATGCGGCATGGGCATTCGTGACGAGACAGGGTCTCGCCACGGCGCGATGCCGGTCACGACAGCACTATCCGGGGACGGTCCGGAGATGGCGCAGAGCCTGTTTCGAAAGCGACACGGCCGGACCGTACTCGACCCCGTTGCGGAGGAGCGCCATGCGCCTGCTGCCCGTGGGCACCGTGCCGGGCAGCGGCACGGGCCGGAGCGCGTTCATCCGCGCAGCGTGGAGCCGCCATCCACGTACAGATCGCTCATCGCGATGTGACCGGCCTGGTCGGAGAGCAGGAACATCACCGATGCGGCAATGTCGTCCGGCGTCGCCAATTTGCGTAGCGGAATGCCCGCCTTATAGATATCGGGATTGCCATCGATCACACCTTGGCCACCCTGAGCGTCGGCCCACATGCCGGTCTGCATCGGGGTCAGCGTCGAGCCGGGGGCCACGATGTTGCAGCGGATCCCCAACGGTGCAAGCTCCAGGCCCAGGCAGCGGGTGAACATGGTCGCCGCCGCCTTGGAGGCGGCATAGGCGGCCATCCCGTGGCGGGGGACACCCGCGGCGTTGGAGCTGACCGTGACGATGGCGCCCGCGCGGCGTGGACTCATCACGCGCGCCAACGCCCGGCAGACATGGAACACGCCGTCGGCATTGACTGCAAACACGCGTCGCCACTGCGCGTCATCGGTTCCGGTGACGGTGCCGACCTGCAGCACGCCCGCCACGTTGACGCCGAAGCCGATTGGACCGATCTCCGTCTCGATCCAGTCGACCAGCGCCTCGACCGCAGCGGCATCGGTGACATCCAGTGCGCGGGCGTGGACGGGGGGTTGCCCTGCCCGGTGCTCAAGCACGGGCGCGGTGATGTCGGTAGCGACGACGATGCTGCCGCTGTCACGCAACAGAGTGACCAACGCTGCGCCGATGCCGCCGCTGGCACCGGTGACCAGGGCAATGGTGCCGGCAAATCCAGAGAGCTTCATGCAGGTGTCCTGTGTAGGTCGTGCCGCCGAAGGTGCGCGTCAAACCAGGGCGCGATCTGCGCCACGGCATCGCGGCCGGTCAATTCAGCGTGCAGGTAAGGAAGGTCGATGGCCTCCACGCGGGCGGCATGTGCCTGCCACAACGCGGACTGCAACTGCGGGCGGGCAACATGATCGTGGCCTGCGCGCACGTGCAGCAGCAGGCCATCGTAGTGCGTGTGGTGATGGGCGCGGATCAGACGATTGGTGCCGGTGACGGCCCTGACCACGCCGTCCAGAACGACATCGGGAAGGTTGCCCAGCGCACTGTCGCCGCGGCGCAGGAAGGCCAGGATGGCTGCGCGGCTGTCCAGCTCGGGATGCGCTTCCGGGTCGTGCCCGGCGATGGCGAGCAAGGCGCGCAGCGCGGCGATCGGATCCGGCTCCGGCTCGGCCCGCCAGCACTCGCTGGGATAGGCGTCGAGCAACGCCAGCACACCGACCTGGTGACCGCGCCCACGCAGATGCACCGCCATCGCCTGGGCGAGGATGCCACCGACCGACCAGCCCAGCAGATGCACCGGGCCGGACCGACCCAACGCGAGAATGCGGTCGGCGTAGTCAGCCGCCAGTGCCTCGATGCTGCTGGGCAGCGGCTGGGTGGGGTCGAGCACGGGCGACTGCAGGCCGTGGACCTCGCGCGCCGGCGATAGCGCCCGGGCAAGATCACGATAGTTCCACGCGATGCCGCCGGCGGGATGGATCACGTACAGCGGCGCGCGCTCAGCGTCGCCGCTCGCCAGCCGGATCATCGGCGCCAGGCCGTGATCGGTCGCCGTCGGCGGCGCATCGATGCGCGCCGCCAGCCCGGCCACGGTCGGGGCCGCAAACACCGCGCCCAGGCCGAGGTCGCAGCGCCACCGCTGCTGGATGGCCAGCAGCAGGTGCACGGCACTGAGCGAGTCGCCGCCCAGCGCGAAGAAATCGGCATCAGCGCAGACCGGTGCGCTCAGCGACAGCGTTTCGGCAAACAGCGTGGCCAGCGCCTGCTCGGTCGGGGTCACCGGTGCCACTCCCGTGGAGACCACCAGGGCGGGCGCCGGCAGCGCGGCACGATCCAGCTTGCCATTGGCGGTAACCGGCCACTGTTCCAGGGCCACCAAGGCGCTGGGCACCATGTAATCGGGCAGGCGCGCGCCCAGATGGGCGCGCAGCGTGTCCTGGTCTGGCCCATCGGCATTGATGTAGGCCACCAGCCGCGGCTCACCGGGTCGATCCTCGCGCAGCACTACCTCGGCGCGGAGGACGCCGGGCGCCGAGCGCAGCGCGGCATCGATCTCGCCTAGTTCGATGCGCAGGCCGCGCAGCTTGATCTGATGGTCGTTGCGACCGAGGTACTCCACTGCCCCATCCTCACGCCAGCGCGCTACGTCACCGGTGCGGTACAGGCGGCCGCCAGGGACAAATGGATCGGCAAGGAAACGTTCACCGGTGAGGTCATCGCGGCCCAGATAGCCGCGCGCCAGCTGCACCCCGCCGAGATACAGATCGCCGGCGACACCCGGCGGCAGCGGCTGCATCCGGGCGTCGAGCACGTACAGGCGCGTGTTCCAGACCGGATGTCCGATCGGCACCGGCGCGGACGTGTCCTGCTGACTGGCCGGCCAGAAGCTGACATCCACGGCGGCCTCGGTGGGCCCGTAGAGGTTGTGCAGCTCGGCCTGGACGGTGGCATGGAAGCGGTCACGCAGCGCGGCATCCAGCGCTTCGCCACTGGTGAACACGCGCCGCAGCTGCAGCCCGCGCGCGGCTGGCGCGGTCAGGAACGTCGCGAGCATCGACGGCACGAAATGCACCGTGGTGATGGCGTGCTCACGGATCAGCGCGGCCAGTGCCAGCGGATCGCGATGCGCCTCGGGCGGGGCGACCACCAGCGTCGCGCCGCTGATCAGGGGCAGGAAGAACTCCCATACCGAGACATCGAAGGTGGCCGGGGTTTTCTGCAGGATGCGGTCGTCGGCCTGGAAGGCATAGTGCTCACGCATCCATTCCAGGCGGTTGACGATGGCGCGATGCTCGATCAGCACACCCTTGGGCTCGCCGGTGGAGCCGGAGGTGTAGATGACGTACGCGGCGTCGGCCGGCTGCGGCGTGGCGGTCAGGGCGGCATCCCGGTGGGTGTCCCACTGCGCCGGCGCGAGCACCGGTGTGCCCGCGAAACGCTCGCGATCCTGCGCCAGCGCCAGCACGCACACCGGTTGCGCCGAACGCAGGATCCGGGCCAGGCGCTCATCCGGGTGGGCCAGATCCACCGGCAGATACGCGCCGCCCGCGCGCAGCACCGCCACCAGGGCGATGATCAGCTCCAGCGAGCGCGGCAGTGCGACCACCACCCTTGCCTCGCGGCCGACGCCCTGGGCCTGCAGTTGCAGCCCCAAGGCACGGCTGCGCTGCTCCAGCTCGGCGTAGGTAAGGTGCTGCGTGCCAACGACCACGGCGATGGCCGTCGGCGTCGCCTCCATCCGTGCGGTGATCAGCGCGGCCAGGCTGAGATCGGGCACTGGATGCGCCGTGGCATTGATGTCATGCAGATAGCGCTGCGCTTCGGCGGGCGTGCACAGCGGCACCGAGGTGATCGTGCCGCCGGTGGCCTGGACGTCCAGCGCCGCCGACACGAAATGCAGCAGGCGCGCGGCATGCGCCTGCACCTGTGTCGGGGTGTACAGGGTGGGATTGGCCTCGATCTCCAGATCGAGCACGGCCGTGCCATCGCCACGGAAGCCGAGCGTCACGTCATCGACTGGACCGGTGGAGAGCACGTCCAGGGTAGCGGTGACGCCGGCCAGCTGCACCGGCCGATAGAACGGCTGCACGTTGACCAGCGGCCCATGCAGGCGACGCTGGCCGCCGATCAGGCCAAGGTCACGGCGCAGCTGCTCACCGCGGTAACGCCCGTGGCGGCGGCCGCGCATCAGGCGCAGGGCGACGTCACGCACGAAGGCATCCACGCTGCCCTCCCCGGCCGTGACCCGAAGCGGCAACACGTTCATCACCATCGCCGGCACACGGGCCGAGACGCTGCCGAGGCGGCCCATGAAGGGCACGCCGATGATGGCCTCGGCTTCGCCGCTGATCCGGCGGCAGTACTCGGCGCCGAGCGCCGTCAGCAGGTCCGGCCACGGCTGGCCGATCGCGGCCGCGGCACGGTGCAGACGCTCGCGCAGGCCCGGATCAACGGGGTGTACGTGGCGCAGGGCATCCGGCGCGGCGGCAGCGAGACCGGCCTGCAGACCGGTGGCGGCCGGCGCGTCGGCCATGTGCTCATGCCAGTACGCTGCGTCGCGCGTGCGGCGCTCGCTGTCACGGTAGGCGGTGTCTTCATCAAGCGCGGGGGCCAGTGGTGCCAGTGCGGCATGTTGCGGGGTGCCTGCATACAGCGCGCAGACCTGCTCGGTGAGCAGACCCATGCCGTAGCCATCGGTGGCCAGGTGATGCACACGCAGATACCAGACGCTGCGCGCCGGGCCGAGCAGGAACAGACGCTGCTGACTGAGCCGGTCGCGGGCGGGATCGACGGGGGTGAGCCGGTCACGCCGCATTGCCTCGCACGCGGCGGCGGCCGGGTCCGGCTGATCGCGCAGATCCACCACCTGCACGGTCGGCGCGTGCTGCGGGTCAACCCACTGCTCGGGCAGACCTTGTGCGCTCTCGACGATGCGCAGCGCCAGCGCGTCGGCTTCGCGCGCGGCCTGATCGGCCGCGCGCACGAACGCAGCGACCTCAAGCGCACCCTCGATCCACACCGCATGGGCGGTGTTGAACGCCGGATTGTCCGGCGCCAGGCGCTGCGCATACCACAGCCCCGCCTGCGCCTCGCTCAGCCCGCGCACGATGGGCTCGGCCGCACCCGGCACCGCACGGGCATTCATGCGCTGGCCGCAGCCTGTGCCTGCAGGCGTTGTACCACCGTCCACCAGCCGCCCAGCGTGGCGTGCTCGGCCAGGTGGCTGAACTCCAGTGCGATGCCGGTGTTGCCCCACGCCAATACCAGTCCCAGCACCCGCATCGAATCCAGCCCGAGGTCCATCAGGTTCTCATCGGTGCTGATGTCCTCGGGCGCTTCGCCGATCATCTCGGCGACATCGGCGCGCATGCGCTCCAGGGTAAGTACGGTCATGCCAGTGTCTCCAGCAGGTGATCGGTGGTCATCGCAACGCCGCAGGTACGGGCGATCCAGTGCAGGGCCAGGTCATGATCGGCACGCGAGAAGTCGGCGACGGCATCGGCGGCGATGAAGCTCTCGATGTCGCGCTGGAAGCCCTCGGCGACGGTGGCCGTGCAGCCGATGTGCGCGTACACGCCAGTGACCAGCAGCTGGTCGCGGCCACGGGCGCGCATCATCGTCTCCAGATTGCTGCGCTGGAACGCGCTGTAACGGTGCTTGACCAGCACATGGTCGCCTGGCGCCGGGGCCACGGCCTCGACGATGGCTTCGTGGTCCTCGGTGGCGGACATGCCCGGGCCCCACAGATCGGCCTGCAGGCCACGGTCGCGGCGATCCTGGTTGCCCCGCTGGGCGGTGTAGAACACCGGAATGCCACGGGCGCGGCAATGCACGAGCAGGCGGGCGATGTTGGCCACGGCCGGTGCCAGCGGCGCGGCATCCGGCGCGAAGGCGGCCAGGAAGTAGCGCTGCATGTCATGCACCAGCAGCGCCAGGCGCTCGGTCCGGGGCTGCCAGGCGCCGCGCGGCGTGGGCAGTTCGGCGTGGGTCGGCAGCGGGTACGGTTGGATCCTGGGCAGCGCCATCAGCGCGTTTCTCCTGTCTGTTGCATGAAACGTTCGCGCAGCTGCGCACGCAGCTCGCGGCGGCTGATCTTGCCGACCGCCGTGGTGCCGAAGGCATCGACGAACACGATCTGGTCCGGCACTTTGAACGCGGCCAGGCCGCGGCTGCGCACCCAGGCCTTGAGGCTGGCAGCCTTGGTCGGCTCGCCCTGGGCAATGATGAAGGCGCAGCTGCGCTCGCCAAGGTAGGCGTCGGGAATGGAGACCACCGCCGCATCGAACACGCTCGGGTGCGCCAGCAGATGGTCTTCGATTTCCTCCGCCGAGATCTTCTCGCCCGCACGGTTGATGTGGTCGGTGGCCCTGCCCTGCACCACCAGATAGCCACCGGGGAGGCGCTGCACCCTGTCGCCGGTGCGGTAGAAGCCATCCTCGGTGAAGGCGCGCGCGTTCGCGGCGGGATCGTTGTGATAGCCGCGGATGGTGTACGGGCCGCGGGTAAGCAGATGGCCGGTCTCACCGTCTGCAACCGGGTTGCCGTGGTCGTCGACCACCAGCACTTCGTCGTCTTCGCTGATCGGGCGGCCCTGGGTGGAGACGATGATCTCCTCGCTGTCGTGCAGGCGGGTGTAGTTGACCAGGCCCTCGGCCATGCCGAATACCTGCTGCAGGGTGCAGCCCAGCCCTGCGATCACCCGGCGCGCGGCTTCCGGGACCAGCTTGGCGCCGCCGACCTGCACCACCTGCAGGCTGGAGAGGTCCTGCGTGGTCGTTGCGGCGGCCTGCGCCCACAGCAGCGCCAGCGGCGGTACCAGGCCGACACAGGTCACCCGCTCGCGCGCGATCAGGCCGAACGCGGTCTCCGGGCCGGCGCCCGGGCTCAGCACCACGCGGCCACCGGCGTACAGCGTGCCGAAGAACCCCGGCGAGCTCATCGGGAAGTTGTGCGCGGCAGGCAGCGCCACCAGATAGACGCTGTCCTGGGTGATGCCGCAGATCGCGTTGCTGGCGCGGAAGGAATACAGGTAGTCGTCGTGCGTGCGCGGAATCAGCTTGGACAGACCGGTGCTGCCCCCGGAGATCTGCAGGAACGCAACGGATTGCGGGTCAGGATCCGGCGGCAGCTGTTCGAGATCGCCCGCCAGCACCTCCAGCGCGGTGAACCCGGCCGCGTCACCGGCGATGATGACGTGCTGCACGTCGGGTACCTGCGCCTGCAGTTCGCGCGCAAGGGTGCGGTAATCGAACCCCTCGTAGCTGGAGGCAGCGATATAGGCATTGGCCTCGGCCTTGCGCGCGAAGTGCGCAACCTCGGTGAGGCGATGCGCGGGCAATGCATACACGGGAATCAAACCAGCGCGGAACAACCCGCAGACCACGGTCACGAATTCCGGCACGTTGCCGAGCTGCACCACCACCCGGTCACCCGGGATCAAGCCCTGCGCTAGCAGGCCGGCGCCGATGCGACCGGCCTCCTGCCACAGCTGGGCATAGGTGAGGCGCGTATCGCCGCCGACCACCGCGATATCACCGGCGAAGCGCTCGGCGCGTTCGCGCAGGAAGCCCGGAAAGGTCTCGCCGCGCCAATGGCCGGCCGCGCGATAGCGCGAGACCAGGGCCGGCGGCCATACCTGGCGCAGCGGCACCCGGGAAGAAGAGAGGGATGTGTTCATGGACAGCTCCCGCACATCAGAAAGGACGAACGTCATGGACGCCGAGCGCGGTCAGCAGGGCCATGAACTTGGCAGCCGTTTCGGCCACCTCGAGATCGGGTTGGGACTCGGCGACGATGCCGGCACCGGCATACAGGCGCACCTGCGTGCCCTGCACGCGTGCGCAGCGGATCGCCACGTACCAGTCACCATCGCCCTGCGCCTCGGTCCAGCCGACGGCGCCGGCGTAGAAGCCCCGTGCGACCGGTTCGGCCTGACGGATCAGCGCCAGTGCCTGCGGACGCGGCGTGCCGCAGACCGCCGGGGTGGGATGCAGCAGCGCGACCAGGGCGGCCGAGGACACCGAGGCATCCTTCAGCGTGCCGTGGATGCGGGTGCCGAGATGCCACATGGTGGCGGTGGCGTGCAGTGTCGGGCGCGGCTGTGCCTCGACGTGATGGCACAGCGGGGCCAACGCGGCCACGATGGCCTCGACCACATGGCGGTGCTCGTCATGGTCCTTGGCCGACGCCAGCAGCGTCTGCGCGGCGCGTGCATCCTCGGCGGGATCGGCCGAACGACGCGCTGAGCCGGCCAGTGGATGCGAGAGCACACGATCACCGCGCTTGGAGACCAGCAGCTCCGGGGTGGCGCCGACCAGCCAGGCCGGATCGGCGGCGCCCGCTGCGGGTACCGGCACCACGTAAGTCGCCACGCTGGGGTCTTTCCCCAGGCGCGCGGCCAGCACGCGCGGATGCAGCGGCTGCGCGGTGGTGACCCGCAGGCTGCGTGCAAGCACGACTTTTTCCAACGGGCTGTCGGTGCGCTGCAGTTCCGTGACAGCGGTCGCCACCGCCTCTGCATAGGCCTCCGCGGATGGCTCGGCGAGCACATCGCCGACCAGCGTCGGTGTTTCCACGTGGACCACCGTGGGGTGGCCAGTCACTTGATCCGGCTGATAGAGCGCATCGCCCTGCTCGGGATCAAACGGCACCGCCCCCACCAACAGGCGCGGGCCGGAGCGCGGCGCGGCGAAG
>DMZT01000417.1 GCA_003484865.1 Stenotrophomonas sp. | reverse complement strand
TGCAGCGATTCGGCCAGGTTGGTGTCCGGAAACTTGCCGATATCCTCGGCACTGATGGCATCCACCACGCCGGCCGAGTCACGTTTGATGTCCATCGCCTGGCTGAGGCTGTTGCGGATGCCGGTGACCTGCACGGTATCCAGCTGTGTCGGGCTGGGCTGGGCCTGCGGCTGGGCGACGGGCGCGGGCGTTGGCGCGTCCTGTGCAAACGCGGGATTGATGACCAGGACGCCACCGACAAACGTAAACATGGCCCTGGAGGTGAACTTCGCCAGCGTGCGGCTCATGAACGAGCCCCCCGGCATTGGGTACGACGGAACGTAGAAGCGCTCATGACTCTCCCCTCTGACATAACGATCGAATGGATGCACCGCCCCTCCTGGGGGCACGTACGGGCGATGCCCGTCTTCCACACCGAACATCGCAGCGCGCTGTGCGCGTGCTGCGACTTACACTCGCTTTCAGGCTTGCCAGAACAGCCGCGTGGTAAAGGGGGGGTACCCGTTGGCCCTTACCCCGGCCAAGTGGTAGCGCTACCATCACGTCACGGCCGCAGACTAATCATCCGGGGTCGCGCTTGTCATCATGCAGCGCAACAAAGGAGCGCGTGTCCTGAAAAACAGCCCGAAAGCCGTGCGTCGGAAAGCCAGCGCCATCACCATCGACGACGTCGCGGCGCACGCCGGCGTGTCCGCCATGACGGTGTCGCGCGTCATCAACGGCCATGCGGGGGTGCGTGACGGCAACCGGGAGCGTGTCATGCGCAGCGTGCTCGCACTGGATTACCGCCCCAACCTTGCGGCGAGCGCACTGGCCGCGGCGCAGCACACCTGCATCGCGTTGATCTACACCAATCCGAGCTCCAGCTACCTGCGCGAACTGCTGGTGGGCGCGCTGCGTGGCTCCACCCGGGCAGCGGCACAGCTGGTGATCGCCACCTGGGATGAACTGGGCAGCCAGCAACGTCGCGAGGCAGCACGGCAATTGTCCAACAGCGTGGCGGGCGTGATTCTTCCGCCGCCCCTGTGCGAATCACAGGACATCGTCGACACCTTCGTGACCGCCGGCATTCCCGTCGTCTCCATCGCATCCAGCCATTTCAGCGACCGGCTGTCGTGCGTGCGCATTGATGACCGCCAGGCAAGCCACGACATGGTGTCGCATCTGATCGCTTACGGGCATGCCCGCATCGGCTACATCACCGGCGATCCAAATCAGACCGCCAGCGCGCACCGCTGGCAAGGCTACCGGGATGCCTTGGCTGACGCCGGCATCGGCTACGACGACACGCTCGTCCAGCCGGGATATTTCACGTACCGCTCCGGGCTGGAGGCGGCCGAACGGTTGTTGACGCTGCCCCAGCCGCCCAGCGCGATCTTCGCCAGCAACGATGACATGGCGTCGGCCGTGGTTTCCGTCGCCCATCGCCGCGGGTTGGAGGTGCCAGGGGATCTTTCGGTGGTGGGCTTCGACGACACCTCCGCGGCAACGATGGTGTGGCCGGAACTGACGACCATCCATCAGCCGGTGGCCGCGATGGCGGACACGGCCATCGATATCCTGCTGCGCGCGATCCGGCATCCCGCGTCCTCGGCGCGCGCCACCGTGAACCATGTGCTGCCCTACCAGTTGATCACGCGGGCGTCTGTTTCGAGGCCTTTGCTGGCCCTTTAGCCGACGACTGCTTCACAAACGGCGGTCAAGAACCTGACCCGGCCAACCGTCTATGTTGAAGGTCGACAACCGTTCGTAACCGCACGATTCGTAGAAACGCACCAGGTCGCCACTGCCCCCGGCATAGCAATCCACGCGCACGTAAGCGACACCCGCGGCACGTGCCTGCTCGTCGGCGAACGCCATCAGCCGGCGGCCGATACCGCGCACGCGCGGATCGCGCGAAGCAATCAGCACACGCACGTAGAGCTCTGGCTCGACCGCTGCCGGCACGTAAGGCATGGCGTCTCCCAACGCCAGGAACGCACGCACCTCGCCCTGTGCGGTCTCCGCTACCCAAGCACCCGGCAGCGCGCAGGCGTCGGTCACCTGGGTGATACGGCGTGGAATCGATGACCACGCTTCGCTACCCCACTGCTGTGGGTTGCCGATGGCCACGAACCAGGCAAACACCTCGTCGAACAACCGCAGTACAGCGGGCGCATCGGCCACGCTGGCGCGGCGCATCGTCAGTGTTTGTTTTGCTGCATCAGTCACGCATACCTCTCCTGCCTGGTGGCGCTACGCCACAACCAGCAGCAGTGTGCCGCCATCGGTGGCAGACACCAAGCCTCTCGCGAGATCGATGTTGGCATCGCAGAGACGGGGCGTGTAACGCCAGGTGGCCTCAGCCGGCCGCTTCCAGCGCCGAGCGCGGCATGGCAAGCCGCGAGGCGCGCAGGTATCGCAGGTACTTTCCGATTAAGACGCCGGTGAACCCGCCCGACAACAACAGATAGGCGGCGCGGAAGCCGACATCGAGGTTGAGCGAAGGGGAGACGGAAAGCGCTACCTCGAAGCCGTACTTCACCACAAACGTGAGCAGCAGCAGCGGCAGCAGGCTGTAGTCCGCACTGCGCCACAACCTCCCCGTGGATATGTTGACGGTGAGCGTTGCCCGTCGCAGCAGCATCCACCCAAGGCCCATGCCCGCACCGATGCCGACCACCCATTCCCCCCACGCCTCCCAGGAACTGCCGAAACGGTGGCCGAGCGACCAGGCCCCCCAGGCGGTGAAGAGAGCCGGCACGATGGCCAGTTTCGTGAGCGAGGTTTCACCGGGTCTCATGGCAGCGATGCCGCGGCTGACCAGGAAGACCAGGAGCGCCCAGACCCACACAGGGGTGTTCGAGATGAGGTGCTGCAGCATGATCACGGGGAGTCCTTGATGTGGGCGGGTGCCGGCGATGCACGCCGCGCGGGAATGGCTCCATTCTCGCTTTGCACCGACCCATCACAAGTGACAGGTGTCAGGCATCAGTAAGTACGACCATCATTTCCCTGGCGTCGAGCCATGGCGCGTGTAGAGGGTCAGGTCCGCTGCAACTCATAGTTGGCCACCATCCTGTCCAGAAGGTCCAGTTCGTTGGGAGGAACTGGCGAGGCGGTATCACACACAATCGACGAGGCCAGATAGTACTCGGTGTCATTGCGGAGGCGGCCACGCCGCAGGAGAGCCTTGTAGTGACGAGAGCGGCGCTGCCAGAGCTGACTCATCGTCGGTGCACCAGCCCCGGCTAGAGAGGCATCTGCTGCAGCGATCTGCTGTGGCGAGAAATCCCCGAAGTCCTCCAGGATGTCATTGACCGCTTGTTTCAGGCCTGGCAGGACACGTGAAACACCCAGCTGGCGCTCGTAGACCGCAAGCACATTGATTGGATTGTGCGGGTGCTCGAGCCCCAACACCCGTTGCGGCGTGAGATGTGTCTCCCAGTGAACAAAGAAGCGCTTCAGTTCGTCGTACTCACGCTGCTTTTCTGCAGATACCGACCTGACCATATGAGGTTCAACTCCGCCGCATCAGAATCATCTTCTCCTGCGACATGTCCCGCATCGTGTACGGAATCCCGCCCGTGCCATAGCCCGATTCGCGGCGGCCGGCGAAAGGCATCCAGTCCGTGCGGAACGCAGTCGGATCATTGATCATCACGGCCGAGGCATCCAGCCGGTTGGCGGCGCGCATGGCGATGTCGATATCCTGCGCGAACACGCTGGCCTGGAAGGCGGTGGGCAGGGCGTTGGCGCGCGCGATCGCCTCGTCGAGGTCGGTGTAGCGATAAACGGCCACCACCGGGCCGAAGACTTCCTGCGTGGTCACCCGCGCGTCGCTGGCCGGATCGAGCAGCACGGTGGGCTGCAGTGTGGTCTCGGAAAGTCGCTTGCCGCCGGTGGCAAGCTGCGCACCGCCGCTCACCGCTTCGTCAATCCACTCGGCCACGCGGTCGGCCTCGCGCGGCTGGATCAGCGGGCCCACCTCGGTGTCCTTCAGGGTCGGGTCGCCGGTACGCAGCCGTTCAACCCGGGCGACGAGGGCCTGGGTGAAGGCGTCTGCAATGTCGTTGTGGACGAAGATGCGCTGTGTGGACACGCACACCTGGCCGGCATGGTAGTAGCCGCCCTTGACGATCGGCTCGATGATCCTGGCCAGGTCAGCACTGCGGTCGACGAGGGCGGGCGCAACCCCGCCGTGCTCCAGCGCCGAACGTGCGCCGTGTGCCAGCTTGGCGTGCAGCGACCACCCTACCCTCGCCGAACCGATGAAGCTCAGAAAGGCAATGCGCCTGTCGGTGGCCAGCGCCTCGGCCAGGTCGTTGCCTTCGGGGAGGAAACTCTGGCACCACGGTTCGGGCAGCCCGGCCTCATGCACCATCGCCACGAATTCCAGGCAGGACAGTGGCGTTGCCGAGGCCGGCTTGATGATGACCGGGCAACCCACGGCGATGGCCGGCGCGACCTGATGGACGATCAGGTTGAGCGGGTGATTGAACGCCGAGATGGCCGCCACGATGCCGATGGGCTCCCGGGTCGTGAACGCCCAGCGGCCTTCGGACGCTGCGGAAAGACCCATCGGGATTTCGCGGCCGGCAAAGTTGCGCAGCTCGTCGGCCGCATTGTGGACGCCATCGATCGCACGTGTGGTCTCGATGATCGCATCCGGGAGCGGTTTGCCGCCCTCGCGTGCAATCTGCAGGGCGAGGTGGTCGCGTTTGGCATCCATCAGGGCGGCAAGCTTGCGCAGGATGGCGATACGCTGGTGCGGGGCGAGCCAGCCGTCGCGGTTCTTGAAAACCCGCTCGGCGGCACTGAGCTTGCGCTCCAGCGCGGCGGCGGTATCCATTCCGATCTCAGCGATAGGGGCGCGGTCAAAAGCCTGTACGACGGTCAACATCTTGAGCTCCTTGCGGAAGGGTCAGCGAGGGCGATCACGCGCAGCCCACGTCCGGCGTGCGGTTGCGCAGCTCGTCCACCAGCACGCGGGTGTTCTCGGCATAGTCGATCGGCACATCCAGCACGTGGACACCGCCGCCTGCGAAGGCGGCTTCGATCATGGGCACCAGGTCGCCTACTGCGTTCACCCGGCTCCCCTTGGCGCCGTAGGCCTCGGCATACTTCACGAAATCCGGATTGCCAAAGCGCATCCCGAAATCCTCAAAGCCATCCACCGCCTGTTTCCAGCGGATCATGCCGTAGGCGCTGTCGTTGAGGATCACCACCACCAGGTTGAGTCCGAGGCGCACGGCGGTTTCCATCTCCTGCGAGTTCATCATGAAGCCGCCGTCACCGCATACGGCCAGGACGCGCCGCTTCGGGTACAGCATCGCGGCCATCATGGCGGACGGCAGGCCGGCCCCCATCGTGGCCAGCGCATTGTCGACCAGCAACGTGTTGGCGACATGCGTGCGGTAGTTGCGCGCGAACCAGATCTTGTACATACCGTTGTCAAGGCAGACGATGCCGTCGTCCGGCATGGACTGGCGCACGTCATGTACCAGCCGTTGCGGCGTGACCGGGAAGCGGTCCTCCTCGGCACGGTCGTTGAGACGGGCCAGGATCTTCTGGCGCAGCTCGATCATGCCTTCGTCAGTCGCCAAGCGGCCTTCCAGCCGCCCGGCCAGGGCATCCACCGAAGCCCCGATGTCGCCCAGCACCTCGATATCGGGGTGATACACCTGCTCCACCGTGGCGGACTGGAAGCTGATATGGACGACCTTGGGGCCGCCGCCGCTCTTCATCAGGAAGGGCGGCTTTTCGACCGTGTCATGGCCAATGGCGATGATCAGATCAGCACGGGCAACGGCTTCGTGGACATAGTCGCCCTCGGAGAGCGCGGCCGTTCCCATGTACAGGTTGGAACCGCCGGTGACGGCGCCCTTGCCCATCTGCGTGTTGAAAAACGGCAGGCGGGTCCGCGTGACGAACGCGGAAAGCGCCTCGGCGAGCCACGGGCGGCTTCCCGCCGCACCGATCATCACCAGCGGCCGTTTGGCGGCCAGGATGGCCGCTTCTGCGCGGTCGAGCGCGGCAGACGGTGCGATCGGACGCTCCAGCGGATGAACCGGGATGACGGCGATATCCTCCACCTCCTCGCCGGCGACATCCTCCGGGAGCTCCAGATGCACCGGCCCTGGGCGCTCTTCCATGGCCACGCGGAAGGCATCGCGCACCGTGGCCGGAATCGCGGCCGGGCTGACGATCTGACGCGTCATTTTCGTGAGCGGCTTCATCGAGGCCACGATATCCACGATCTGGAACCGTGCCTGCTTGGCGCTCATCACCGGCTTCTGCCCCGTGATCAGAATCATCGGCCACGCGCCGAGGTGGGCATAGGCCGCGCCGGTGGAGAAATTCAGCGCGCCCGGGCCGAGCGTGGCGAGGCATACACCTGGCCTGCCGGTGAGCCGGCCGTGGGTGGCGGCCATGAACGCGGCCGCCTGCTCGTGGCGTGTGAGCACCAGCTCGATGTGCGAGGTCCGGAGCGACTCAAGGAAGTCCAGATTCTCCTCGCCCGGGACACCAAAGATGCGGTCGACGCCTTCGTTCTCCAGCGCCTTGACCAGTAGATCCGAGCCCTTCTGCATAGCTTCGATCCTTACGGTGAAGTCAGGATCACTATACCCGGGCCGATGTCAGCGCTGCGTCGGATGTCTGCGGGAGGCTGTGCGCCCCGGGTGCCGGTAGTTTTACTGACCTCACCCCGCACGTATTGCGGTTGAGCACGTGGAGCGCTGTGGCCAGACTCGAGTCACACCCGGTGCCCGCCATGCGTGGCGACGTCGTGCATGTAGATCAACACAGCACATCATGGATAAAACGTGGAGACTTCCCGATCTGGTCGCCGAGCAGCCTCCGGCGTGACGTGTGCGGGTACGTTCGTGTCACCGCAATCGATCCGCGGCAGCCTGCTCGTGGTCGGGCTGGCTGCGTCGGCGCCCTGGTGCGCATTGGCGCAGAGCGTGGACGCGGCCAGCTGTATCACGGTACCGGCAAGCGTACCCGCCCAGCAGGTCCGCGCGAACGGCACGGTCCTGACGGTCGCAAGCGGCACCTACGCGCCGACCACCGTCGGTGCACCGGCCTTCTATGCCGCCAATGCCGGCGTGATCAACGCTACCGGCGCGGTGGCGTTGATCACCAGTGCCGCCAACACGTCCACGGTCTGCTCGACCAACGCGGGCGCGGTCAACTTCCTGGCGGCCGGCTC
>DMZT01000416.1 GCA_003484865.1 Stenotrophomonas sp. | reverse complement strand
AGCCGCAGGGCCAGCGCCGTGGCGGTGGCAATGCCGGCGGTGGCCGCAGCCAGGGTGGCGGTGGCGGTCGCGCCAGCTGATTCCTTCGGGCATCGCTGAAACGTAGAAAGGGCGACGCATCTGCGTCGCCCTTTTTTTGTTTGTCTGGCGCCGGCCAGCGGCCGGCACTACCGGCCCGGCCGTTGGCGCCTGTACGGCTGTGGCTCGGCGCCCCGACTCAGAAGCTGTAGGCCACCGTGATCCGTGCATTGCGGCCCGGCTCGCTGTAGCGGCCGATGCCCTCATCGTTGACGTAGCCGTAGAGCGTGTTGCTGCCCTTGTTGACGTTGCGCACGCGCTGCCAGAGGTAGTACGTCTCGTTGGTCAGGTTGTAGAGGCCAGCGCTGAGCTTCCACTGCGGGGTGACGTTCCAGGTGCCATACAGATCCAGCACGGTGTAGCCATCGGCCTTGTCGACGAAGGCCGGCGTGGTGACCTTGCCGGTGGCGTCGGTGGTGTAGGCGTCCTTGGTCTTCTTGGCCACGGCATGGGTCACGCTGGCGGTGAGGTTCCACACCGGCGAGGGGGCATAGCGCACGCCGAGCACGGCGCTGGCCGGCACGATGCTTTCCAGCGGATCGCCATTGCGCTTCTCGCCTTTGCTGTAGGACGCGGCCAGTCGCGAGGACCACGCATCACTGATCTGCCAGCGGCCCTCGAGCTCCGCGCCCTTGACCGTCACTTCGCCCGCGTTGGTCGGCATCGTGTAGTTGCGCGAGTACAGCACCGGACCGGTCGCCGTCGTGCGGAAACCACCTGGTACCGACTGGACCAGGTTGGTGTACTCGATGAAGTTCTCGTAGCGGTCGCGGAACACCGACAGGCCCAGCTGCGCGCGGTCCGTGCTCCAGCGGTAGCCGAACTCGAGGTTCAGGCTCTTTTCCGCCTCCAGGTCCGGATTGGACACGGTGTCGTTGAGCAGCAGCGGCTGGCCGTTCTGCGCGTTGATCACCTGGGTGGCGCTGGTCGGCGAGTACATGTCCGCCACAGTGGGCGCACGGAAGCCACGACCCACCTGGGCCCACAGCGCGTGATCGGGCAGGAAGCGGTATTCCGCGCCCAGCTGCCAGCTCGGCGAGGCGAAGCTCACATCACGCACGGTGCCGGTGCGGTCCACGAAGGTGGCATCCACCTGCGGCGCGTAATCGTAACGGTCGTAGCGCGCTCCCGCGCTGAGGGTCAGGCGTTCGTCGAGCAGCTGCACGCTGTCGCGCAGGTACAGGTTCCAGGCGGTGACGTCGGTCTTGGGCACCTGGCGCGGATCGATCTCCACCGAGGCCACGGCACCAGCGGCATTCCAGCGCGTGTCGACGGCAGTGAAATCAATGTCGCGCTGCTGCCAGGCCAGGCCGTAGACCACGTCGTGGCGTGCGCCCGCGGTGGCAAACACCTTGCTGAAGTCGGCCGCGGCACGGTCCAGGGTCTGCTTGGTGGAGCGGTTCTCGCTGCGCAGGCACGGCGTGGCGCCGCCCGGGCAGCCGCTGCCGGCCACGATGGTGGTGATGCCACGGCTGTCGGTGACCTGCCGGTCCACCTGCGCATCCAGGGTATCGAACAGCGCGTTGTCGGCCCGCCACTGGTAGTTCACCCCGTAGCGGTCACGGTCGTTGGTGTCATGGCCTTTGCGCGACAGGTAGCCCGGTGCATAGACACGCGACAGGTTGTCCACGTCGTTGGTGGCGCGGCCACGCTCGTACAGAAAGCCCAGCGTATTGGCGTCGTCGAGCTGCAGGTCGAGCTTGCCGAGCAGGTTGTCGCGGGTGCTGTCGACCGGATCGGGGGTACGGCGACCGACCCCGATGCGATCGTTCGTGGTGTCGTACCACGACTCGGATTCATGGCCTTCGCGACGGGTGTAGACCAGCATCGACTCAACGATGCCGGTGCGGTTGGCGACGGTCAGCGTGCCCATGGTTTCGTCGTTGGCGCCGGAGTACCCCGCCTTGAATCCAAGGTGGGTATCGTTGCCGCTCGCCTTGAGATAGTCGGCCGGGTCCTTGGTGGTGAACACCACCGCGCCGCCCAGTGCGCCGCTGCCGGCGCTGATCGAATCGGCGCCCTTGATCACGGCCAGGCTCTTGAGCGTATCGATGTCCACATCGCCGCGGCCACCGCGGAAGAACTCATAGGAACGCGCGGTTTCCACCGATTCGCCCAGGCTCAGGCCATCGACGGTGATCGCCACGCGGTCGCTTTCCAGACCACGGATGTTGAAGCCGTTATCGCCGAAACGGCCCATGTCCACGATGCTGACACCGGGGATGTAGCGGATCGCCTCTTCCATCGTATTGGCCATCTCGCTGTCGAGATCGGCCGAAGTGAGCACGGTGACGTTCTGGTTGGCCGAGCGCGTTTTCTTGGCGCGCTCAGCCTGCACACGCACGGTATCGAGCGTGCTGGCATCGTTGACGGTTTCAGCGTGCACGGTGACGGACAGGCCGGCGGCAACCGCCATGGCCAGCAGGGTGAGGGACGACTTCATGATCAAGCTCCGCAGGAGAGGTAGGGAATGGCGTGAACGCCGCGGTTGGCGGCGGGCCGTTCCTGGCTGCGGCGATCAGTGGATCGAGCGGGGCTGGGAGGCACAAGGACGCGCGGGGAATCGCGCGCCGGAATCATCGTTGGCTGATACGTGGGACGTGCACGGCACGTCCGGGCCGCTAGCGGTTGCCGTTGGCCGAGTGCGCGCCGGCGACCGGCTCCGGATCGCGCGCATCGACGACGCCATCACCGTTGCTGTCGGCACGGTCGAACATGCGCTTGCCCGAGAGCTGGTACTCGGCGAACGTCATGTGGCCATCGGCGTCCTTGTCCAGCGAGGCGAAGCGCACGCGGGCCTGGCGCTCGGCATCGGCACGGACACGCTGGCGCTGGTGGTCCAGGCGGCCGTCAAACTCGGCGGTGTACTCGGCCAGCGACAGCGTGCCGTCGCCGTCGGTATCGGTGGCGGCGAAGCTCGCTGCACGCACTGCATCGAACTCTGCGCGATCGACCGCGCCGTCCTTGTTGCGGTCGTACAGTTCCAGCATGCCGTTGGCGGTATGCGAGGTCGGCATCTTCAACGGATCGCGCGAAGACGCCGCGGCCGTCTCCTGCGTGGCGTTCTGGGATGTTTCATAGCTGGCCCAGGTACGTTCGCCGGCGGCATCGTACTCGGCACGGCTGATCGCGCCGTTGTTGTCGCGGTCCAACGCTTTGAAGCGGGTGACGGTCTGGCGCAGGTGGCCGGCGCGTGCGTCGGCCAGACGCACGTCGAAGCGCTGCAGGTACTCGTCGACGTATTCCTGTTCGTCGACATGACCGTCGCGGTTGCGGTCGGTCTGGGCATAACGCTGTTTGCGGAAGGCCTCGAACTGGGCCCAGCTGACGCTGTCGGTGCCGTTGGTGGCGAACTGTGCGAGGAAGGCGGCGGCGGTCGGAGAGGCGGTGGCGGTCTTGCTGGCCGGCTGCGCGAGGACGGCCGGGGCCAGCACCAGGGCCATCAGGGCAGCGGTGAGCGGGACGATCTTCATGGTGGTTCCCCTGGAGAAAGGACGGTGACGGTTCGAGGACGCGGATGCGCAACCCGGGAGGGGTTGGCGTGGATCGGCGCGACGGTACCGGTGACGCTCATGTCCAGCGTGAGCGGGCGCCATCCTATTCTTATTGCGAATGATTCGCAATACGGAATTTTCACAGGGGCTGTGATGGGGCGGAATGAACACAGCCGACGGGGAGTCGGCTGTGTGCGTGGGGGGGTCGGGAGCCGGCCGGCGGCCGGCACTACCCG
>DMZT01000276.1 GCA_003484865.1 Stenotrophomonas sp. | reverse complement strand
CCGCGAACACCGGCCGGGTCAGGTTGTCGGCATCGCCTTCGGTGCACAGCACTTCATCCTCGATGCGGACGCCGCCATACGGGCGGAAGAAATCCACGCGGTCCCAGTTGATGCTGGCGCCGTTGCCGGCCTGCTTCACTTCGTCCAGCAGCATGTCGATGAAGTACACGCCCGGCTCGATGGTCACCACCATGCCCGGCTCCAGCACGCGGGTCATGCGCAGGTACGGGTGACCCTGCGGGCGCTCGATGCGGCCACCGCGGTCGCTGGCCGCAAAGCCGGCCACGTCATGCACCTGCAGCCCGATCAGATGGCCCAGGCCATGCGGGAAGAAGGCCGCGCTCACGCCGGTGGCCAGCGCCGCTTCCGGCGAGACGTTGAGCACGCCGAAGTCCTTGAGGATGCCCATCAGCGACAGGTGCGCGTCGATGTGCAGCTGCTTGTAATCCACGCCCGCGCGCACGCCGGCGCCCATCTGCTGCTGGGCGGCATCCACCGCATCGATCAGCGCCTGGAATTCGTCATGGCCGCTGGCCGCATAGGTGCGCGTGATATCGCTGGCATAGCCGTACGCGCTGGCGCCGGCGTCGATCAGGAAGCTGCGCAGCGGGGTCGGCGCGCTGCGGCCCAGATCGGTGTAGTGCAGCACGGCCGCGTGTTCGTTGAGGCCGATGATGTTGCCGTAGGGCAGTTCGTTGGCGTCCTGGCCGACCGCACGGCAGTACGCCATGTGGATCTCGAACTCGCTGGTGCCAGCGCGGAAGGCGGCTTCGGCGGCACGGTGGCCGCGCACGCCCAGTCGCTGCGCTTCGCGCATCAAGGCGATTTCATACGGCGTTTTGTAGCCGCGCTGCCAGTCCAGGTAATCGATGACCGGTGCGGGATTGTTCGGCACGAAGGCGCCCAGCGCACTCTGCGGCTCACCGAGGATCGCGCAGCGCGCGGCATCCTTGGGCAGCAGCGCCAGCGCCTCGTCCGGCGTGCGGATGATCTGGATATCGACATGCTCCACCCACCAGCCATTCGGCGCACCGGGCACCACGTGCCAGTAATCGAAGGGCTGATGGAAGATCAGGGTCGGGCGCTTGCCGGGGGTGTACACCAGCCAGCTGTTGGGCAGCTTGGTCAGCGGCAGCCAGGCCTTGAAGTTCGGGTTCACCGCATACGGGTAATCGCGATCATCAAAGGCCTGGTAATGCAGGGTGCCACTGGGAATCACCAGATGGTCGAAGCCGCCACGGGCCAGCGCTTCATCGGCGCGCTGGCGCATCACGCTGGCATGGTGGGAATACAGGGCGCCGAGGTCTGGCTGGTTCATGGCATGAAGCTCGCTGGCAGTGCGGAATGCAGCCCTAGATTCTGCCGCAATCCGCCAGCGGGCGCTGTGCCGGAACCGGCGCTCAGACTGCCGAAGTTTCCTCGGCGATCCATTGCCGCAGCTGCTCGCGTGATTCGCGCGCCAAGGTCAGGAAGCGGAAGCCCACCCAGGCCTGGCCCGGTGCATGGGTCTGCTCGCTCCAGAGCAGGTGCACGCCGACGTCGATCAGCAGCGGCTGACCCTGCGGGCCGGGGATGGTGAACTGCAGCTGGTACAGCGCATCGTCCTGCATCGGCACCGAGGCCAGCATCAGCATGCCGGTTTCGGAGACATTGCCGAGCCGGCCGATCACGGTCTCGGCCATCAGATCGGTCACGGGGACCAGCTCGGCCACCTGGCGACGCGGCGCGCGGCGGGTATCGGGTGTGGTCATTCGGCGCTCTCCGCAGGCGTGCCGGCCAGCGAGCGCAGGGTCCGCAGGGTGGCCTGCCAGGCACGATCAATCAGCCTGCCCTTGTCTTCGGTGACGATCCGCACCTGGCCATGGGCCATCAACCGCGACAGGGCATCCAGCGAATGCTCGCCCACTTTCTGCCCACGTTGATTGACGAACAGCGCGTTGTCGGTGATCAGGCTGTACCAGGACAACCGCTGCCGGCGCACGTCGCCCTGCTGGTTGGTGGTGAACTCGAACCAGGTCCCGAACGGCAGGGTGCGCAGCTGGCGATAGCAGTCGTCCTCGGCGGTGCTGCGCGCGAGCGGGGCGACCTTGCGCGGATCACTGGCATCGGCCTGTTCGCCCAGCCGGGTGCGGGCGCGCAGGCGGGCGGTGAGTTCGGTACGTGAACTGCTGTCATCCTCGCCGCCGGGCGTGGACAGGCGCCGCGCGATCGCGGCTGCTTCGTCCTGGTGATAGCCGACCTGCAGCAGAGCGGACTCGACCTGCTGGCCCAGCGCATCATCGCGCTCGGCCACGCCCGGCGCCAGGCAGGTCACCTCGGCGATCCGGGCGGTTTCCTGCTGGCGCTGCTGCCACTGCGGCGAGGTCTCGCCGTTGCGCAGCAGGGTGAGCGTGAGCACATCCGACCACGCCTGTTTCAGCAGCGCCTGCACGAAGCGCGGGGGCGCGGCCTGCGCGCACACCTGCTCGATGCTGGTGCTGGCCTGTTGCTTGGCCGCCTCCAGGCGCTCCTTGCCGCGGGCGGCTTCGACATGACGGCGCTCGGCCAGTTCGGCCTTGTGCGCCAGCGCGCGGAAGTGCTGCTGGATCTCCTCGTTGGCGGTGTCGAAGACCGCCACATCGCCGTCGTACGCGTTGACCACCTGGTCGACCGCGTGGCCGAGCTTCTGCACCAGCTGCGGATCCACATCTTCCTCGCCCAGCCAGTTGGCGCCGGCCTCGGCTACCGCATTGAGCAGCTCGCGCGCCGGGTGCTGGTCGCGCACGAAGAAGGCCGGGTCGGACAGGGCCGCGCGGGCGACCGGCACCTGCAGGCGGGTCAGCAGGTCGGCGGCCACGGCCTCGGGCCGCACCTCGCGCTGGATCTGTCCATACAGCATGTCGAGCAGGTCGAAGGTGTCGCTGTCCTTGACCGTCAATGAGGCCTGCGCGCCATGCTCGGCACGGACCTGGGCGAGCAGCGCGTTGTGCAGGTCGGCCATGCTGCGGCGGGCGCCGCCGGGAGCGACCGCTTGGCCCTGCAGCCTGGCCAGCGTGGCGTGCACGGCTTCGGCGGGTACCGCCAGCGCGGGGAGCGCCTCGGGCGCCAGGAAGGCGTTTTCCGTGGGGGTGGCAACGGCCTGGGCCGAGGCGCCGACGGCTTGCGCGGCCAGCGCTCCGCCGCCAGGTACCGCGCCGGCCGCATGTGCCTGCCGGGCAGCCCCCAACAGCTG
>DMZT01000279.1:2972-3404 GCA_003484865.1 Stenotrophomonas sp. | reverse complement strand
GCGCTGGAGCAGGCGATGGATGCCCCGGCGTGGCTGCGCATCGGGCAGTACACCAGCGCCAGTGGCAGCGCCGCGCCAGGTGATACGGATCTGGCCGCGGCCGACTGGGCGCACCGGCACGGCCAGCCCAGCGGGCGCTTCACCGATACGCTGGCCGGTGCCGGCTGGTGGTTCCTGCCGCTGCTGGACGGCGACGACCGGGCGATCGGCGTGGCCGGCATGCGCTTCCCGCGCGAGGCGCCGCGGCTCACGCCCGAGCAGCGCCAGCTGGCCGAGGCGATGGTGGACGATATCGCGCAGGCTGCGCTGCGCACCCAGCTGGTGGCCGATCTGGAGAAGGCGCACGTGAGCAACGAGACCGAGCGGCTGCGCTCGGCGTTGCTGTCCTCGGTGTCGCATGACCTGCGCTCGCCGCTGGCGGCGATGATCGGC
>DMZT01000279.1:0-2814 GCA_003484865.1 Stenotrophomonas sp. | reverse complement strand
GCTGGCGGCGATGATCGGCTCGGCCGACAGCCTCTCCAGCTACGCCGATGCGATGGATGCCAGTGACCGGCGCGCCCTGCTGGATACCATCCTGGTCGAAGGCGAGCGCCTGGACCGCTACATCCAGAACCTGCTGGACATGACCCGGCTCGGCCATGACGGCCTGCAGATCAACCGCGACTGGATCGGCGTGGATGAGCTGGTCGGTTCGGCCGCGCGCCGCCTGCAGCGCTATCAGCCCGACGTGCTGCTCAAGCTGGATATTCCCGCTGAACTGGCGCCGATCTGGGTGCATCCGGCGCTGGTCGAGCAGGCGGTGTTCAACGTGATGGAGAACGCGGCCAAGTTCTCCCCACCCGGTGCCGCGGTGGAGGTGCAGGCGCGGCTGGTCGAGGGCGAATTGCGCATCGACGTGCTCGATGCCGGCCCCGGTATTCCCGACGACGAGCGGGCGCGCATCTTCGACATGTTCTACAGCGTGGAGCGCGGCGACCGCGGCCGGCATGGCACCGGCCTGGGCCTGACCATCTGCCAGGGCATGATCGGGGCGCATGGCGGCAGCGTGCAGGCGCTGCCGGGCCGCGACGGACGCGGTACCCTGATCCGCATCACCCTGCCCTTGCTGCAGCCCCACCCTGCCGATGACACCGATGATTCCTGAGGCTTCCCACGGCGTGCCCCCGGCGCGTGTGCTGGTGATCGACGATGAAGCGCAGATCCGGCGCTTCCTGGAGATCAGCCTGCGCGCGCAGGGCTACCGCGTGTCCCAGGCCGCCACCGGCCAGGCCGGGCTGGAAGCGCTGGTCGGCGAAGGGGCGGACCTGGTGATCCTGGATATCGGCCTGCCCGACATGGAAGGCCATGACGTGCTGGGCGAGCTGCGTCAGTGGAGCCAGGTGCCGGTGATCATGCTGACCGTGCGCGCCAGCGAGACCGAGAAGGTGCGGGCGCTGGATGCCGGCGCCAACGACTACGTGACCAAGCCGTTCGGCACGCAGGAGCTGATGGCGCGCGTGCGTGCCCTGCTGCGCTCGCGCACGGTCTCCAGCGAGGGCGTGCTGCCCCAGTTCGATGATGGGCACCTGCATATCGACCTGGTGCGGCGCGAAGTACATCTGGATGGTGCGCCGGTGGCACTGACACGCAAGGAGTACGCGTTGTTGTCACTGCTGCTGCGCAATGCCGGGCGGGTCGTGACCCAGCCGCAGATCCTGCAGGACATCTGGGGGCCGACGCACCAGCACGACACGCATTACCTGCGGATTCTGGTTGGCAAGCTGCGCCACAAGCTGGGCGATTCGGCGCTGGATTCGCGCTATCTGTTCACCGAGCCCGGCGTGGGGCTGCGGTTCAAGGGCTAGGTACCGACCGTTGGTCGGTACCCATGCCAGTCAGAAGCCCAGGTCCACACCCGGCAGCAGCGGTTGCAGCTGCGCGCGGAACAGGGCCTTGATGCGCTCCAGCGCCGCCTCGTCATCGGCCTCGAAACGCAGCACCAGCACCGGGGTCGTGTTGGACGCGCGCACCAGGCCCCAGCCATCGGGGAAATCGGCACGCAGGCCGTCGATGGTGGACAGGCGCGCGCCGGCGAACGGCGAGTCCTCCACCTGCACCGAGGACACGAACAGCGACACCAGCGCGTGCGGGGTGCCTGCGTCCACCGGCACCTTCAACTCCGGGGTGGAGACGCTGTCGGGCAGTTCGTCCAACACCTCCGAGGGGCTCTCGTCGCGCTGGGCCAGAATCTCCAGCAGGCGCGCGGCGGCGTACAGGCCATCGTCGAAGCCGAACCAGCGTTCCTTGAAGAAGAAGTGCCCGCTCATCTCGCCCGCCAGCTCGGCGTCGGTTTCGCGCATCTTCGCCTTCATCAGCGAATGGCCGGTCTTCCACATCAGCGGGCTGCCACCGTTGCGCAGCACGTAATCGGAGAGCTTGCCGCTGCACTTCACGTCGTAGATCACCAGCGCGCCCGGGTTGCGCATCAGCACATCGGCGGCGAACAGCATCAGCAGGCGATCGGCGTAGATGATCGTGCCTTCGCGGGTGACCACGCCGAGACGGTCGCCGTCGCCATCAAAGGCCAGGCCGATATCCGCATCGAAGCGCTTCACGGTCTGGATCAGGTCTTCCAGATTGCGCGGGTCGCTCGGGTCCGGATGGTGGTTCGGGAAGGTGCCGTCCACATCGCAGTACAGCGGAATGACCTCCGCACCGATCGCTTCCAGCAGCGGCTGGGCAAGCTCGCCGGCCACACCATTGCCCGCGTCGGCGACCACCTTGAGCGGGCGATCCAGCTGCACGTCATCGGCGATGCGCTGGATGTAGTCGGCATTGACGTCGCGGGTCTGGAAACTGCCCGGCTCGGGGGCCACGTGCAGCTGACCATCGCGGATGCGGTGGTACAGCTCGGTGATCGCATCGCCGGACAGCGTTTCACCGCCGACCACGATCTTGAAGCCGTTGTAGTCCGGCGGGTTGTGGCTGCCGGTCACCGCCACGCAGCTGCCGGCGCGCAGGTGGTAGCTGGCGAAGTACACCACCGGCGTCGGCGCCAGGCCGATGTCGGTGACGTTGCAGCCGGCGCGGCGCAGGCCTTCGATCAGGCCGGCGGTGAGCTCGGGGCCGGACAGGCGTCCATCGCGCCCCACCACGATGTCGCGCAGGCCCTGGACCTGCAGCACCGAACCGATCGCCTGGCCGATCAGGGCGGCGACCTTGGGGGTCAGCTCGCGGCCGACGATGCCGCGGATGTCGTAGGCGCGGAAGATCCCGGCCGCGACGGTCTCGCCCGGCACGGCCGGCGGCGGCGCGGCC
>DMZT01000278.1:2416-5187 GCA_003484865.1 Stenotrophomonas sp. | reverse complement strand
CCGGCCAGGACCGCCGCAACGGCGTTCCCTGCGTGATTGAACGTCTCATTGCGACCCATGCGCCGCGCGAACGCCCGTGGCCCGACGATGCCCAGCGAGATGGCCGCGATCGCCGGGGCAAAGACGGTACCCGCGACGGCGCTGACAGCCTGGGTCGCGGCCACGAGCGTGAACGAGGTGATCCACGGCAGCACGACGCAACTGCCGGTGACCAGAAGGGCAGCGATGACGACCGTGGCCCGCTTGGCGTTGACCCGATCCATCAGCGCGCCTGCCGGCGTCTGCGCCAGCAGGGCAGCGAGTCCCGCCACCGTCATCACCAGGCCGATGCTGGCTGGGTCCCATTTGTGCACGGCCAACAGGTAGATCGCAAGATACGGCCCCAATCCATCGCGGACATCGGCCAGGAAAAAGTTCACGGCGTCGAGCGCGCGATCAGCCGAGCGCACGGGCAAGGGGGCAGGGGGAGGTGGGTTCACGTGCGTTGGCTCGATGCTCGCTGGGTCAGCCCCGATGCCGGTGGGGCGCGCATGTTATGCGCGTCCGCCTGTGATGGTCGTGTGGCGCCACACGCAGAAGAGCCCCGGAATCTCCAGGGCTCTGGGTACCATGTGCTTCAGACCGACCGGGTTTTACAGCCCCCACTTCTCCGGGTCGGCGTGCTTCTCTTTGTAGATCACACCCGAGAAGTCCACATGGAGCTCGGTCCACTCGCCACCCTTACGGCGTGCGAGCACTTCGAAGTGCTTGGGCTTGCGCGCGGGTTCGCCGGTTGGCGTCCAGCCATCCTTCTTCACTGCGGCCACGGCGACACGAGGATCCGCCGGCCCCTCCGGGTGACGATGCTTGGGGCCGTGATGCGGCTTCTTGTGCTCCACCTCTACAAAGCTGCCGCCCTTCCTGGCGATACGGGCCACTTTGATTTCCGACGGACGCTGTTCCCCTTCCAGCCTGACGGCAACGCCTTCCTTGAGCGCAAACGCCTCTGCCCCTTTGGGGCCGAGGTCTGCCAGATACGCCTGATCGTTGCAGATCAGGGTGAAGCGGTGCGCGAACACGTGTTCGATGACGCCGGCGAGGGCGACCTTTTCATGGTGCGGCATGCATTTCTCCTGAGAGCGCCCAACCGCGGGCGCTCTGGTTCAATGCGTCTGTCCGCCACAGATTCAAGCGGCGCGCCCGCGGCGTTCAGGTGGCCGCAAGCCGGCCCACCGACCCTGTCGGCGTGAACACTGCGCCAACGCGTTAAAATGGCAGACCGCCGACGCCGTTCCAGGGCCCATCGCAATGCCATACACCACCCGCGACGCGATCCAGCGGCTGCGCGAGCAGATCCCGACCTTCCGCTGCATCGTGGGGTGTACGGACTGTTGTGGCCCGGTCACCGCCTCAAGTGAGGAAGTGGCGCGGCTGCCGGTCAAGAGCGATGCCGAGCACGCTGCCGCGCTGGCGGACCTCAGCTGTCCCTATCTGGGCAAGCAGGGCTGTGAGGTCTACGAAGAACGCCCCTTGATCTGCCGCATGTTCGGGACGACCCCCAGCCTGCGCTGCCCCAACGGCCAGCGGCCGGTCTACATGCTGGATGAATCGGTGGAGAAGGAGATCCATCAGTTTCTTCGCAGCACCCGGCAGGTGCTCATCTAGCAGCGCTGGGCCACCAGCGAGGCTCAAGGTCAGTTCGGCCTGCGTGCGCCCAGCCGCCATATCGCCAGACCACCGTAAAGCGCCAGCAGCGCGAGCAGGGTCCAGAGCTCGTGGCTGACTTCACCCAGGCTGGCATCCATCTGATTCAACCGCACCATCAGGTTGATGCCGGGCGTGGTCGGCAGCAGGTGGGCCAGGGCCACCAGCACGGGCGGGGAGGTGACCACCGGCCAGGACAGGTTGGCCAGGAAGAACAGCGGGATGGAGCAGGCGACGACCACCTGGAAGGCACGTTCTCGGGTCGCGAAAAAGCTGCCGATGAACAGCCCGAACGCCACCGTGGCGGCGATGAACAACGTGCCGCCCAGCAACTGCCCGAGTGGATTGCCACCACGCGGGTAGTCCTGCACCCACGCGGTGAAACCGGCGTAATACAGCAGCCCGAGCAGGCCGATGGCACCGAAGCCAATCGCCATACCGGCCAGTGTCGGCATGTCAAAGCGCAGGCGCCGGCCCAACGCCAACCGCCGCGCGCCGAGCAGCACGCCGATGCCCATGAGCAGCGTCTGATGCACGATCAGCTCGGCCACGCCGGGCACGATGGCGCTGCCGTAGCCTTCCTGCGTGTTGAACAGCGGGCGCTGCACCAACGTGATCGGCGGTGCCTGGGGTGCCCCCATGAACGCCGCCTGCGACACGGCCGCCTCGCGCGCGAAGGCGGTCAGGGCCTCGGCCACGCCGCCGAGCACCCAACTGGCGCGGCCCAGGTAAGCGCCGTTGCCCATCAACACCAGATAGCCGTGGCTGCCGCGCAGAATGTCGCGTTCAAGGTTGGCCGGGATCAGCAGAATGCCTTCGGCCTTGCCGGTTTCCAGCACATGGCGTGCCTGGTCGATGCTGGCCGGCTGATCGACGATGCGGACCGTGTGCAGCGCGTCCACCCGCCGCAGCAATTCTCGACTGGTGGCACTCTGGTCGTGGTCAACCACCACGATGGGCAGGTTGCTGGCTACCTGATGGCGGTAGGCCGCCGGGTAGAAGAACGAGTACAGCACCACCGCGCCGACCATCAACACGACGGCATAGCGGTCGGTGAGCACCGTGCGCAGGGTCAGGCGCAGGCTGTC
>DMZT01000278.1:0-2324 GCA_003484865.1 Stenotrophomonas sp. | reverse complement strand
GCAGGCTGTCGACGAAGCGGCTCATGCACCGGCCTCGCGCGGTGCGCCCGGCAATGCTGGATCGGCGCTGCGCGCGGCAGCAATCAGCCGCCATCCACCGATGCCACCGGCCACCACCCCCATCAGCAGCAGCGTGCCCAGCGGCCACAGCGAGACACTCCAAGGCGCGCCGACGAACTGCTGCTGGGTCTGCAGTTTCACGTAGGCGGTCAGAGGCAGCAGGAGATTCCAGACCCGGGTGAACAGCGGCGCATCGACCACCGGGAAGGTGGCGCCGGAAAATGCCAGCGCGGTGCCGATGCTCAAGCCGATCGCGGAAAGCGATGTGCCCATGTCCCGGGTGAGCCCGACAAACAGCAGGGCTACCGCCGCACAGGCCAGGTAGAACACCGGTTGCCCCAGCATCAGCAACAGCGCACTGCCGGCGATGCCATCGCCACGGAGCAGGGCAAGGTAGAGCACCCCAAGTGCACCGTACATCGAGAACAGCAGCACGTATGGCACGACCTTGCCGGCGATCGCCGACCACGGGGTGTCGCCCAGCCAATCGCGCAGGTGCCCATCACGGACCTCACGGCCCAGGCTGGCTGCCACGGCCAGTGCCAGCCCCAGCGACAGGATCGCCGGGAACAGCAGTGGCAGCAGGAACAGCTCATAGCTGCGTGCCGGGTTGTGCAGGATGTCCGACTGCACGGCGATCGGCGGGGCGCGCAGCGTGGCCGGGCCGACCTGCTTGCCGATGCGCTCGCCCAGCAGCCGCGCATTCCAGGCGCTGACGGCTTCGACGATATCGCGCACGGCGGATTGGCCGGTGGTGAGGTAGGTGGCGTTGTAGTACGCGAACACCGTGCCCTGTTCACCACGCAGCGCCTGCCGGGTGGCATCGCGCGGCACCAGCACCACCGCGAACACCTCCAGCCGGCGCAGCTGCGATTGCGCTTCGGCCAGGGTGGACGGCTGGCTGGCAATGGTCACGCCGGGGCTGGCATCCAGCATGCGGGCCAGTTGTCTGCTTTCCGCGCTGCGGTCGAGGTCGACCATGGCGATGGGGATATCGCGCATCACCGAGGCGGCAAACAGCCATGCCATCAACCCCAGCATCACGGCCGGCAGCAGCGTGACCAGCAGCAGATCGGCACGATCGCGGCGCAGGTGCTCAAGCTCGCGCTGGAACGAGGCTGTGGCACTCGCCCACACCGACCGGCTCATCCCTGCGGCCACCCGAACAGCACACTCATGCCGGGGCGGAAGCCTTCCACCGGGGCGACCGGGCGCAGCCGGATCTCGAAGCTGCGCACGTCATAGCCGGACGACTGCCGGGTGGCACGCCACGTGGCGTAGTCACCGGCAGGATTGATGAAATACACCTCGAACTCGGCATCACGATCCAGCGCGGGTACGTTGCCGCGCAGGCGGGTACCCACCTTCAGGCCCCGCATCTGCGATTCGCGCAGGTTCACCGACACCCACATGCGGTCGATGTCGACCAGGGTGAAGACCGGGTAGCCGGCCGGGACCAGCTCGCCGATATCCGACATGCGCTTGTTGATCTCACCGGCCATAGGCGCGCGGCCGTTGATCTCGTCGCGGGCCGCATCCACCTCGGCCACGGCGCCCTGCGCCTGGCGAACCTGGCCCTGCGCGGCGCGCTTGTCCTGGTCGCGCGCGCCGGCCAGCGCCTGGTCGTACTGCGCCCGTGCGGCATTGGACAGCTCGCGCGAACTGCGCGCCTGGGCCAAGGCCTCGTCACGTTTCTGCCGCGTCATCACGCCTTCGTTGTACAGGTTCTGCACGCGCTGATAGGTGGCATCGGCCAGGGTGGCACCCGCCTCGGCGCGTTTCCAGTTGGCCTGCGCAGCACGGATGTCCTCGCTGCGTGCCCCTTCGTCGGCCTTGTCGGCCACCGCACGCGCCGCTTCCAGCGCGCCCTGGGCCTGCTGCTCCTTGGCTGCCACTTCGGGGCTGTCCAGCACGAACAGCACCTGGCCGGCGGTGACCCGGTCGCCCTCGCGCACCTTCAGCTCGGCCAGCCGCGCGGTGATCTTCGCCGCCACGTTGACGGTGTCGGCATCGGCCATGCCCTGCAGCTGTTCGGCCGGCGTGCGCCAGGCCAGCCACAGCCCGACCACGACGACGATCGCCAGTACCAGCGCGATGAGGATGCCGGCCTTGCGTTTCTTCGGCGGCGGCGCGTCGGCCGGCGCCTGCAATGTGTCATTCATGCGCGATCACCTCGTCGCCCCGGCGGCGGAATTCTTCATATCGGTCCATCTGTCCACTGATCTCCAGCAGCTGTGCCAGCGCAACGACGTACTGATACGCGG